>CASEHG010000144.1 GCA_949287565.1 uncultured Brachyspira sp. | reverse complement strand
GTTAATGAAGAATAATATAATCAGAAATTAACCTTATCAGGATGATGTCCAGAACCACCGCAATATTCCATAGCATTAATTGTTTTCATATCCTCATCGCTTATAACAAAATCAAAAATTTCAGTATTCTCTTTTATACGGGAAGCAGTTACAGATTTAGGCAAAGGCAAAGTATTATTCTGTAAGCACCATCTTATACAAATTTGAGCTACAGATTTATTATATTTAGAAGATATTGTTTTTAATGTTTCATTATCAAGCATCTTGCCTGTACCAAGAGGACTCCATGCCTCTACTAATATATTATTATCATTGCAGTATTTGAAAGTCTCTTCCTGCATAAAACCAGGGTGAAATTCTATTTGATCAACCATAGGCTTAACTTCTGTTTCCATCAATGATTTCAAATGATGCGGCATGAAATTTGAAACTCCTATTGATTTTATTTTACCAGCTTTATAAAGTTCTGTCATAGCTCTCCAAGTTTCTAAATTAATATTATCCCAATCATTGAATTTATTTACCGATGCAGGCCAGTGAATAAGATATAAATCTAAATAATCAATTTGTAAATCATTAATAGTTTTTTCAAAAGCCGCTAATGTTGTTTTGTATCCTCTGTCTTTATTCCAAACCTTACTTGTTATAAAAAGTTCATTTCTGTTTATACCGCTTTCTTTAATAGCTTTTCCTATACTCTTTTCATTTCCATAAATTGCTGCAGTATCAATATGCTTGTATCCTGACTTTATAGCTTCTATTACAGAATTAACAGCTGTTTTACCGTCAGGAGTCTGCCAAGTACCAAATCCTATACAAGGAATTTTATAACCATTATTTAAAGTGAATGTATCTTTTAAACTATTAAACATATATTTTCCCCCCTAAATAAATTTTTTATTGATTAATATTAGATAATAATATATTAAAAATAGATTTATTTAAATATTTTTATTATGTATAATTAATAATAATATTTAAATATTAAATTAAGGAATAGTTTATGAATATAGTTTGTTTAGGCGACAGCACCACTTATGGATATATGGTTGGAAGGAATAAGGTTTGGACTAAAATTTTAAATGATAAATTTCATAAAGAAAATAAAAATATTATAAATAAAGGCATTAATGGAGATATGATTTCCGGTATGCTTGTCCGTTTTGAGATGGACTGCATAAAAGAAAATGCTGATACTGTTATTTTGATGGGCGGAGTTAATGATATATTTACTTGTAAGCCTTTAGAAAAAATAGAAAATAATTTTATAAATATAATAAACAAAGCTTTAGAAAATAATATTGATATAATTGCTTTTACTCCTATAGCTTTTGTTAAAGAGGCTTTCAGCTTTTTTGAATCTAATAATATAGAAGAATTTGAAAATATTCTAAAAGAGTATGTTAATTTTATAAATGATTACACTTCTAAAAATAATATTAAAAGCATAGATGTTTATAATTTATTTACAAATAAAATTTTAAAAGAAAATAATTATTATGATATATTCTTTGACGGTGTTCATTTAAGTGAAAACGGACATAGTGTATTTGCCTCAGAAATTTATGAAGAATTAAAGAAATATTTATAATTTTAATTTTTTATTTTTTATCTAAAAATTCATTAAATATATTAAAAAGTTTTATATGCTTATTTATATTATCTGAGTCATCATTTTTTAATTCTTTTTCCATTTCAATATATGAATTAATTAAATTGAGTCCAAAATAGGCTTCTATATTATCAGGATCTTCTTCTATAGATTTTTTATAATATTCCAATGCCTCTCTATATTCTCCGATTTCTTCTTTCTCTTTTGCCAATTCTAAATATTTTAATGAAGTATTTTCATTTGATTTTTTCATAAAGAATATAACCTATTTTAAATTTTTAATTAAAAATTTACTAAATAAATCATATATTATAATTGAATTTTTTTCAAAAAAGGTATAGAACTAATGCAATTATTTTTGAGAGTTTATTTATGTCTAATACAGATAATGAAATAACTAGTGTTTCAGAAAATAAATTACTAGCTATAATTTCTTTGGTTCTTCTTAGTTTTGCTTTGGGTACTAGTGAGTTTATAGTTATAGGAGTATTAACAGAAATAGCCGAAGGTTTTAATATTACAGAGGTTAAAGCAGGCGGACTTGTATCTATGTTTGCCCTAGCCTATTCAGTATGCACTCCATTTTCAGCGGCTTTTGCAGGTAAATTCAATAGATTTCATTTTATAATATTTGCAAGTATATTATTTATAGCTGCTAATTTCTTATGTTCATTAGCCTCAAATTATACATTCTTACTTATTGTTAGAATGTTTATAGCTGTAATTTCAGGGGCATTAATATCTGTTTCAATATCATTCAGTCCATATATATCAACAAAAGATAAAAGACCTATGGTTGTAGCTTGGATTTATTCAGGATTCAGTATAGCTTCAATATTTGGTGTTCCTATAGGTACAAGTATAAGTTATTATTTCGGATGGCGTGCTTCTTTTATATTTATATCTATTTTCAGTGCTGTTATGCTTGTTTTAATGTTTGTTACTCTTCCAAAAAATACTCCTACTCATAAAGTAAAGTTATTAGGACAATTTATATTATTCAAAGACAGCAGATTCATATTAAGTACTTTTACAATACTTTTCGGTGCTGCCTCTTCCTATGTGCTTTATACATATTTGAAGCCTATTTTCCTTGATTATATTCATATACCTAATAAATATATAAGTGCTGCATTATTAGTGTTCGGAGTTACAGTTCTTTTCAGTAATCTTCTTTCAGGAAAATTAGCAGAACATAATGGAGTATATAGATTAAGATATGTATTTATGATGCAGTTTTTATGTATGATAGTATTGCCATTCGCCCTTCTCAATGCTGTAAGTTCTTCTATAGTTATATTAATAATAGGATTTTTAATGTACTTGATGAACTCACCTGTTCAATTAAACATTTTAGACTTTACAGAAAGGGAATACCCTTCTTGTTTAACATTAGCTTCATCAAATAATTCATTTTCATTTAATTTCGGTATAGCTTTAGGATCTTTTGTAGGAAGTACTATATTTGATAATTTTGGAATAAGATGGGTAGGATTTGGAGGAGCTGTACTCTCAGTTTTGGCATTTCTTTGTATTGTTTATCTTTATAAAATCAACAATAAAAATGTATAATATGTACAATACTATAAAGAGAAACACAAATAATAAAATACATATACAAGGTATTTGTATTTTTTACAATATTATATATTTTTTATTTTTAAATATCATCAATTCATATAAATAAACATATTTATAGTATAGCATGGTATATGTATATTTATGATAATTTAACAAATAATGTAAATATTTACATAATATTTTTTTGTTTAAAAAAATATAAAAATTCTTTTTTTTTAGATTTTTATATATTTAAGCAATAAAAATTTCTATACTAGTTAATATGAGAATAAATTTTAAGGAGGCTATATGGATTTGAAAAATTCAAAAACAAATGAAAATTTGAAAGCAGCTTTTATAGGAGAAGCTATGGCTAGATGCAAATATATGTACTATGCTGAAAAAGCCAGAGAAGATGGAATGGAAAATTTAGCATTAGCCTATGAAAAAGCTTCAAGAAATGAACAGGAACATGGAAAATTATGGTTTGAAAGGTATCATGGAATTTTTTCAAAAGATGAAAATTTAAAAGATGCTATTGCGGGTGAAAATTATGAAGCTACAGAAATGTATTTAAACTTTGCTAAAACTGCCAAAGAAGAAGGATTTAATGATATAGCTATACTTTTTGAACATATCGCTAAAATAGAAGAAGAACATAAAAAAATGTTTGAAAAATATTTAGGCGGAAATGTTGAAAGCATAAATAAATGGCAATGTTCAAAATGCGGTTATGTTCATAAAGATTCTACAGCTCCAAAAAGATGCCCTGTATGCGAACAATATAGGGTTGGAGGAGTTAACTAATAATAACAAATAAAACACATATATTAAAAACTATTATTTATGGAGGTTAAAATATGTATAATAAAAGATCAGAATTTTTGGCAGAATTAATAGGCTCTATGATGATAGCATTATTTGGATGCGGTGTAGTTGCATCTGTTAATATAGGAAATAATGGTACTGCTATCAATATACATATAGCTTGGGGGCTTGCTGTTACTTTCGGTATATATGCTTCAGGTAAAGTAAGCGGTGCACATTTAAATCCTGCTGTTACACTTGCTTTAGCTACAACCGGAAGATTCTCATGGTCTAAAGTTTGGTATTATATAGTAGCTCAAATGATAGGATTCTTTATTGGTGCTGCTATAGTATTTGCTGTTTATTATGGAAAATGGATAGAAGTTGATCCTACTTTTGAAAATACAGCTGGAGTATTTGCTACTTTCCCAGCAGTTCCAGGATTTTTATACGGATTTATAGATCAGGTTGTTGGCACATTCCTTTTGGTATTTTTAATATTAGCTACAGGCGATGCTAACAATACACCTGCAGGAGCTAATTTAGGACCTATAATAGTTGGACTTATAATAGTTGCTATAGGTACATCATTCGGATTTATGCATGGTTATGCTATAAACCCAGCTAGAGATTTAGGTCCTAGACTATTTGCTGTTGTGGCAGGATTTAAAAATAATGGACTTACAGATGGAAGTAATGTATGGATAGTTCCTATAATTGGTCCTATAGTAGGCGGTGTATTAGGAGCTATTATATATGATTTTACAGTAGGAAGAATATTTGCTAAAAAATAAAAAACTTTAAAAATTGTAAAAAACAAATTTATTAATAAAGGAGTTTTAATTATGTCAAAATATGTAGTAGCAATAGATCAAGGTACAACAAGCAGCAGAGCTATAGTATTTGATTATGATCAAAATATGGTATCAGTTGCTCAGAAAGAGTTTACGCAAATTTATCCTCATGAAGGCTGGGTTGAACATAATGCAGCTGAAATATGGGCTACTCAGTTTGGAGTATTACAGGAAGCTATACAGATTGCAGGTGTTAAGCCTGAAGAAATAGCTGCTATTGGTATTACTAATCAAAGAGAAACTACTGTAGTATGGGATAAGAATACAGGAGAACCTATTTATAATGCTATAGTTTGGCAATGCAGAAGAACAGCTCCTATTTGCGATGAATTAAAACAAAAAGGTCTTGATACATATATAAGAGAAAATACTGGGTTAGTAGTTGATGCTTATTTCTCAGGTACTAAAATTAAATGGATACTTGATAATGTTCCCGGTGCTAGAGAAAAGGCTAATAAAGGCGATTTACTTTTCGGTACTATAGATACTTGGCTTGTATGGAAACTTACAGGCGGTAAAGTTCATGTTACTGACTATACTAATGCATCAAGAACTATGATATATAATATCAAAGAATTAAAATGGGACGAAAACATTTTAAGAGAATTAAATATACCTAAAAGCATGCTTCCGGAAGTAAAAGATTCTTCTTGTATTTATGGATATGCTCATATTAATGGTAAAGAAGTTCCTATATCTGGTATAGCAGGTGACCAGCAGTCTGCTTTATTCGGACAAGCTGGATTCAATAAAGGAGACACTAAAAATACTTATGGTACTGGTAGTTTTATATTGATGAATGTCGGAGAAAACTTCATTTTAAGTAAAAACGGCTTAATTACTACTATAGGTATTGGATATAAAGGAAAGATTGAATATGCTTTGGAAGGTTCTGTATTTATAGCTGGTGCTGTTATACAATGGGTAAGAGATGAATTAAGACTTCTTCATGATGCTAAAGATACAGAATATTTTGCTACAAAAGTAAAAGATACTAACGGTGTTTATTTGGTACCTGCATTCGTTGGTCTTGGTGCTCCTTATTGGGATATGTATGCTAGAGGCTGTTTAGTAGGTATTACTAGAGGCGTTAATAGAAGCCATATAATAAGAGCTGCTGAAGAGGCTATTGCTTATCAAAGTAAAGATGTTATTGATGCTATGGTTGCTGACAGCGGTGTTAAACTTGCTTCATTAAAAGTTGACGGCGGAGCATGCAGAGATAATTTCTTAATGCAGTTCCAATCTGACATTATAAATACAAAAGTTCTTCGTCCTCAAATCACTGAAACTACTGCTTTGGGTGCTGCTTACTTAGCTGGACTTGCTGTAGGATTCTGGAAAGATAAAGATGAGATTGCTAACAGATGGAAGTTAGAGAGAGAATTCACTCCTTCTATTTCTGAAGAAGAGAGAAATAAAAAATATATGGGCTGGAAAAAAGCCGTTGAGAGATCAAGAGGCTGGGCTTTATAATTTGTCATTAAATTTTATGCATATTAATATTTTGTTTATAAAGATATTAATATGCATATATATTCTTGTTTTTTGAAATAAATTTTAATATGCTGCAATTTTATTAAGAAATTGTTTTATTGATTGTAAATAATTTAAAATTTTTAATTTTATTGTATAAAAAATTTAGGGGAAATATATATTATGTATGATATATTGATTATAGGAGCAGGAGTTTCAGGCACTTCTTCAGCTAGAGAATTATCAAGATACAAAGCTAATATATGCGTTGTTGAAAGAGGCGAAGATGTTTGTTCTGGAACTTCAAAATCCAATAGCGGAATAGTGCATGCTGGTTTTGATGCTGCTGAAGGTTCTCTTATGGCTAAATTAAATGTTTTAGGTAATAAGATGATGCCAAAAATAGCAAAAGATCTAGATGTGCCTTTCAAACAAAATGGTTCATTGGTAGTTTGTACTAATGAAGAGGATATGCCTAATTTACAGGCTATATATGACAGAGGAATAAAAAATGGAGTTGAAGGACTTCAAATATTAAACAGAGAAGAAGTTCATAAAAAAGAACCTAATCTTAATGATAATGTATGTGCTGCATTATATGCCCCTACAGGCGGTATAGTTGATCCTTTCATTTTAAATATCGCTTATGCTGAAAATGCTCATGCTAATGGAGTTGAGTTCAAGTTTTATACTGAAGTAATTAATATTAAAAAACTTGATGATGGAACTTTTGAAGTAGAAACTAATAAAGGCACTATAAAGACAAAATATATTGTAAATGCTGCCGGTGTTTATGCTGATAAATTCCATAACATGATGAGTAAAAATAAAATACATATTACTCCTAGAAGAGGAGATTATATATTACTTGATAAAGAAGTTGATAATCTAGTAACTTCTACAATATTTGCTTTGCCTACAAAATTAGGAAAAGGTATTTTGGTTACTCCTACAGCTCATGGCAATATAATGCTTGGACCTACTGCTATTGATATAGAAGATAAAGAGGGATTAAATACTACTGCTGACGGACTTGCTCAGATTATAGAGAAATCTAAAATGACAGTAAAAAATATTCCTTATAATAAAGTTATTACTTCATTCTGCGGACTTCGTCCTCATGAAGATAATCATGAATTTATCATAAAAGAACTTGAAGACTGTGAAGGATTCTTTGATTGTGCCGGTATAGAATCTCCAGGACTTGTTTCTTCTCCTGCTATAGGAGTTATGGTTGCTGATATAGTAAGTAAAAAAGGAAATTTCGAGAAGAAAGAAAACTTTATAGAAACTAGAAAAGGAATCACACATTTCAATGCACTTTCTAATGAAGAGAAAAATAAACTTATAAAAGAAAATCCTTTATACGGACATATAATTTGCAGATGTGAAAAGGTAACAGAAGGTGAAATAGTAGAAGCTATAAAAAGCCCTATAGGAGCTAAATCTATTGACGGAGTAAAAAGAAGAGTAAGAGCAGGACTTGGAAGATGTCAGGGCGGTTTCTGTTCTCCTAAGATTATAGAAATATTAGCTAGAGAACTTAATGTTTCTCCTTTAACTATTACAAAATGCGGAAAAGGTTCTGAAATAGTTATTGGTTATGACAAGGAAACTTTTTAATGATTAGTATTTTGTATAATATAGTTTGATACTAATTTTATACTTGCACTTTCGCCGCGAGGCGTACTTCGTATGGTTCTTGGCGAAGTCACGGGAAAAAGAACAGCAAAAAATTAATAAACTTAAAAATTTTTTGTATATAAAAAATAAATGGAGTAAAAATGGAATCTTATGATGTTGTTGTTATAGGCGGAGGACCTGCCGGACTTGCCGCTGCCATTTCTGCTAAAGAAAATGGAATAGATAATTTACTTATGTTGGAAAGAGATGCCGTACTTGGAGGCATCCTCAATCAATGCATACATAATGGTTTTGGACTTCATAGATTTGGTGAGGAGCTTACAGGACCTGAATATGCTTATAGATTTATAGAAAAAGTTGTTGATTTAAATATCAATTATAAACTTAATACTATGGTTTTGGATATTGTACTCAATAATGATAAAACTAAAAAAATTACTTATATAAACAAAGAAGAAGGTTTAGTTGAGATCAATGCCAAAGCTGTAATACTTGCTATGGGATGCCGTGAGCGTTCAAGAGGAGCTTTAAATATACCGGGATTTAGACCTGCCGGAATATTTTCTGCAGGTGCTGCTCAGCATTTAGTTAATATTGAAGGTTATATGCCTGGAAAAGAAGTGGTTATACTTGGTTCTGGTGATATAGGACTTATTATGGCTAGGAGAATGACTTTTGAAGGCGCTAAAGTAAAAGTAGTAGCCGAGATACTTCCTTTCTCCGGAGGACTTAAAAGAAATATAGTTCAATGTTTGGACGATTTCGGAATTCCTCTTAAACTTAGTCATACAGTTATAGATATTAAGGGAAAAGAAAGACTTGAAGGTGTTACTATAGCAAAAGTTGATGAGAATATGAAGCCTATTAAAGGTACTGAAGAATATTATTCCTGCGATACTTTGCTTTTATCTGTTGGGCTTATTCCTGAAAATGAGCTTTCAAAAGAGATAGGCGTTCAAATTAATCCTATCACTTCAGGTGCTATAGTTAATGAAAGTTTAGAAACTAATATTGACGG
>CASEHG010000143.1 GCA_949287565.1 uncultured Brachyspira sp. | reverse complement strand
TTTCTATATACAGAAACACTATCGTTATTACAACAAAATTTCCAAATGAGCAGCATTTTTATATTGATTTATATTTCACATAAATATATTTTTATAAAAAACAAAAAATGGAGATATTATGAAAGCTATACAAATAAAAAAATATTCAAAAGAAATAGATATCAATATTACCGATATTCCAATGCCGGAGATTTCTGATAATGATGTATTAATTAAAGTAAAAGCTGCGGCAGTAAATCCTCTTGAAATGTTAATATTAACAGGTGCAGTAAGACTTATATAGGATTATAAAATGCCTTTAACATTAGGGAATGAATGTTCTGGAGTGGTTGAAAGTGTAGGCAAAAATGTAACCGGTTTTAAAACAGGAGATAAAGTTTATACTCGTTTGCCCATATCAAAAATAGGAGCTTTTGCTGAGTATGTAGCAGTGGACAGTAAGTTTATATCTCTTATGCCTAAAGATTATGATTTCGTTACATCATCAGCAATACCTTTAACGGCTCTTACAGCATATCAAGCATTTACAGAAGAATTAGAAGCAAAATCAGGGGAAACTGTTTTAATAACAGGAGGTTCTGGAAGTTTTGGAGAGCTTGCCGTTCCAATTGCTAAATATTTAGGTTTAAATGTTATAGTTTCTGGAAGTGAAAGATTAAAAGAACATTTTATTAATTTAGGTGCTGATAAATATATTAGTTACAATAAAGAAAATTACGCGGAATTAGTTTCAAATGTTGATCATGTTATAGATACGCTTGGAGCAAGTGAATTTGACAGAGAATTATCTGTATTAAAAAAAGGAGGTAAACTTTTAAGTTTGAGAACTAGCCCTAATAAAAAGTTTGCTGAAGATAATAAACTTCCTTTCTTCAAAAAATTATTATTTTCTCTTGCCGGTTCCAAATATGATAAAAAAGCGATGAAAGAGCAAAAAGAATATCGTTTTATGTTTGTACGTGCTGATGGAGAACAGCTTCGTAAAATTACAAAAATTGTGGAAGATAAAAATATAAAACCTAAAATATATTCTACTGTATTTAATATGTATAATGCATCAGAAGCTTTAAAAACTGTTATAAAAAAACATACAGATGGAAAAATAATAATATCCATGTAATTAGTTTTTATTGATTTACGCACGGTGTGCAGATTTTTATAAATAATGAAAATTATAATTAAAAATAATCAAATATTTATAATGTTATTATTCGTGCGGTGAATATATTTTTAAATTTAAATAAATTTTGGGTGGGTGTTAAAATAACAGTGCAAAACTAAAAAGAAAGATAATGCAAAAATAACTGATTAATATAAAAAGCCTATAGGGTGGGCATATGAATTTAAGCTTTAAAACTTTATTTACATACCCCGCCCTTTATGCTTTATAATCTATTTTGCAATTAAAATTTTATTTAAACTTTTTGATTGATTAGAGATTTCAGCACCCGCCCAAGCTGTGATTAGAATTAAAAAATTTATACAACGCACGTTTTGCTTAATTTTATATTTAATTTTAATTTTATTGATAATTAGTTTATATTTATGATTTTTCTTAGCGTGCGTAAAAAGAATAAAACAAAAATGCAATCACCCAAAATTGAAGCGATTGCATTTTGTTTACTTTTTTCATATATTCTCTTAGTTTTATTATTTTATTATATAACAGTTTTTTGTCAATACCCTACACCCCTTTATTTGATTTTTTCATAATAAATAATTTATTTTATTAAGTTTAAAAAATATTAAAAATTTCAGGCTTAAAATAATAAAAAAATTTGTTTAACTATATGCATATAGAAATTAATACAACGGAGTTTTATATGCATACAAAAATATACTCAGAAGCTCTTTATGGAATAGAAGGAATACCTATTGTAATAGAAGTTAATATATCAGAAGGACTGCCTAAATTCGATGTTGTAGGCTTACCTGATCAGGCAGTAAATGAGGCAAAAGAGAGAGTAATTGCTGCAATAAATAACAGTGATAGATTTTTTCCTCCAAAAAGAATAACTATAAACTTAGCACCGGCAGATTTGAAAAAAACAGGAAGCATGTACGATTTGCCATTTGCTTTGGGTATACTTTCATCAAGTGCTCAAGTATTTTTCTCTGACTTTATGGAAAAAACTATTATACTTGGGGAATTGGCATTGGACGGAAGTGTGAGAGAGGTAAAAGGAATATTCTCAATGCTTTTAAATGCTAAAGAATTGGGTATAACAAATGCCATAATACCATTTAATAATATGGAAGAAGCCAATATCATTGACGGACTTAATCTATATCCGGTAAAAACTTTAAAAGATGCCATAGATGCTATTGAAGGAAAAAAACCCCCTATTGTATCAGAAGGTAAATTCAATTTTAATAATGAAGAAAATGAAAATATAGACTTTTCAGATGTTAAAGGACAGGAATATGCTAAAAGAGCAGCAATGATAGCAGCAGCAGGAGGACATAACTTTATAATGATAGGAGCTCCCGGATGCGGTAAAACTTTAATAGCAAAAAGAATACCTACAATACTTCCTCCATTAACATTTGAAGAAGCTTTGGAAGTTACAAAAATATATTCTTCTTATGGGCTATTATCAAAAAATATGCCTATAGTAAAAAAACGTCCATTTAGAATACCTCATCATACTTCTTCCTATGTAAGTTTAGTAGGAGGCGGAAGAAATATAAAGGCAGGAGAAATTACTTTAGCACATAATGGAGTTTTATTTCTCGATGAGTTTGTAGAGTTTCAAAGCTCAGCACTTCAAACTTTAAGAGAACCAATGGAAGAAAAAACTATAAC
>CASEHG010000142.1 GCA_949287565.1 uncultured Brachyspira sp. | reverse complement strand
TGCCTAATACCAATCATATAAATCCTAATTTTTTAGGAAGATACGGCATAAATACAGATGAATATTTTATTGTTTATTTTAAAGAAAAAATATTTTTATATACAAAATATAAAAGTATTTTTGATGAACATCCTGACGGAAATAGAGATCCTAGCAAACCTCCTTTTGATTATTATAACAATGAATATTACATTATTGATTATGGTAAAGACATGAGCGATGCTAAGAATTGGACTACAAACTATTTTCCTGACTATAACAATGAAAAACTATTAGTTACAATGTATTTTCATACTGATAATGAAAAGCTATATTTCTCTCAAGGTCTTTTTGGTAATAATAAGTTTGTATACAATGAAAAATCAGGAAATTGGTCGTCTGAAGCATCAATTAAATATCAAAATATATGTTTTTCAACAGAAGATGGTATAAATTGGAAGCATGATACTCTTCCATCTTCTGATAAACTTACAGATATAAGAAGTTATGTTTTCTCTTATCCTAATTTAGAATTCAGAAATAATATGATAGGTTATGAAGAGCCTAATGCTGCACCTTTAGAGCCTTCATATACAGAACTTAACGGAAAATACTACAGAACTATTAATACCACATATCCTGTTCCTCCTATAAAAGAGATTATGGAAACTGCTAATAGATTAGAAACCAATTTCACAATCACAGAAGAACATATAAAAAAATCCGGTGCTTATCAATTACAGGTATCTTCAGTAGATCCTAATAAGGCTCAGGAATCAGATTGGGTTAGTATAGTACCAAAAAATGAAATAAATTCAGTTATAGGCTGGGAAAGCGGCGGCGGAAATTTATTTACTTTCAATAATAAGATAGTACGTTTAGCTGATTATGACAGAGAATTTCAAATAAATAATCAATATGAAAACGCTTTGAACCTATCTCAAAAATATTATAATATGCTAAAAACAGCTCCAACTATGGAAGATTATAAAAAGTATAATTATTATTTCCTTTATTACAAAGCTGTAGCTGATATGATAAAAATGATTAAGGATAAAGGAAATGCATATTTTATGCCTGATAAAGTTTGTACACATTATACATTTGAAGTTGGAAATTAATCTTTGATTACTATTAATTATTATAAAAATATATTATACAGATTTGTTTTTTCTATTTTTGAATAATATTAAAACTATAAACATAATTACGGGAAATATCACAGCGAATAATATACCTATTTTTAATCCTGCTTGTATATAATCACTATTAACCAATACAAAACTAAATCTATCAGCAATATTTCTATTATTTGAAACAAGCCCAACAATACCGGGACCTATAGAACAGCCAACATCGCCAGCCAAAGCAAGCAATGCAAACATAGCAGTGCCTCCCCTATTATAATTTTTAGCAGCAAGGGAAAATACAGAAGGCCACATTATAGCAACAGAAAGTCCTGAAATGCCGCATCCTATTAATGATAAGAATGAATAAGGACTAAACACAGTTACAAAGTAGCCTATAATGCAGAAAAATGCTGATACAATCAAAGCCTTTTCTATATTTATACTTTCAGACTTCATTCCGTAAACAAGTCTTACTATACCCATACAGAATGCGAACATACAAGCACCGAATATATCTCCTATATTCTTATTAACATTAAGTCCTAATTCAGCAAATAATGATACCCACTGTGCTATTGACTGCTCGCTTGCCCCAGCACATATCATAAGTATAACAAATACCAAAACTATTTTTACAGATAATAATTTCCTTATAGAAACCGTATTATCACTATTCATATTATCTTCATGGGTTTTCAAAACATTAAGAGGCACATTTGCAAATAAAAATATATTGATAAATGGAATAATAGCCCAAATCATAGACATATATCTCCAATTTTCAATGCCGAATATATTGAAATACAAAGTTGAAAATATAACTACAGCCATAGAACCCCAACAGTAAAATGAATGCAGTATATTCATAGCCTTAGTCTTTTGTTTTTCAGGAAGTGCCTCTACGATAGGACTAACTAAAACTTCTATCAATCCTCCGCTTATTGCATTAATAAAAAAGCATACGAGTATTGCAGTATAAGGATCAATATAAAAAGGAAGTATGCCAAGTAAAAATAATCCCAAAGCTGAAAATATATGTGCAGCTACTATAGGTATTCTGTATCCGATTTTATCAATAAATTTAATTGCCAAAAAATCTATAATCATTTGAACAGCAAAATTAAAAGAAGAAAGCAAACCTATATGAGTTAATGATATATTAAAATCTTTCTGGAACATTATAAAAACTAAAGGAGGAAATATATTTATAATAGCCTGATTCACATATCCTATATAACTAGCATATAATGTATGAGTATAATTAAGTTTCATAAAAAACTCGGTATAATATAAATTGATTTAGAAATATTTTTATTATTTAGAAATAACTTTTCCGTCTATATTTGAGAAATGAACATTACCGAAATCTCTGCTGTCATAACCATAATCTCTATTATCAGAAAGCACAAAATATTCATTGTAGCCTATGATATAAGGTCCGAAATTATCTCTTGTGGACACTTCAGCATCTAATATCCTTCCGTCAAATTCCACATTGGCCCAAGGCTCATTGAGAACTTCTCCGTTTATATAAACAACCTTATTTCTTATTTCTATAGTTTCATTTGGAAGCCCTACAACTCTTTTTATTAAATATCTGGTATTCGATATATTAACATTTCCAAAAGTTATAAAATAAACAAAGTATGAAGCAAATCTTTTTAAAAAGAATTCTTTTTCAGTTCTGGGATCTATCATAAATACAATATCTCCCCTCTTGGGTCTTGAGAATATAATAGTTTTTCCAGTAAGAGATGAAACAAAAGGTTTTAATGCAATACCATATCTTAATTTAGAAGTGATTAATATTTCATTAGGCTCTATGGTATTCATCATTGTAGAACTTTTCATTCTATCAATTCTTATAAACAAAGTAAAAATACCAAATAAAACAAAAGCAATAATAAAGCCTAATATCAATCTAGCAACTACCCTATAAAGCAGGCTATTGCTCCTATAATATATAAAGATAAAAGGTTTTAATACAGCTTTGAGTGCATTAAGTTTTTCTTTTTTTAATTCTTCTCTATCATAAGAATAATTCATCTATAATTGATGACCTCTGTAAATTAAAAGTAATTTTTTATGATTTTTTAGCCTGATGCTCGCTATTTTCTAAAGCTGCAGGAACTGCTGGAACTACGATATAACCGTATTCACCGCTTCTGCATAAGTCCATTATTACTTCATTATCTAATGTAGGACCTTGAACATCTTCTCTTAAATATTCAGGTAAATCTATAACATGATATAGAGGATCGATACCATCAACATTAACTTCAAATAATCCTTCTATAAACTCTAAGTCTTTATTTAATCTATCTAACATTTCATCTTTTTGACTTTCTTCTATTCTTAATCTTGTTTGATATAAAAGAGCTTCTAATTCTTCTCTGTCTGTAGTCATTATTATATCCTTAAAAATTATAATTATAAACATAATATACTATAATCAATAATTTTTCAATAGTTTATATATTTTTTTAATATA
>CASEHG010000141.1 GCA_949287565.1 uncultured Brachyspira sp. | reverse complement strand
GGAGCTAATACTGGTATAACTTGGTATTTACCTGCTTTACAATAATAAGTAATTAAATCAGAAATAACTGATTTTTAATACGAGGGGGCTTTAAAAAAGCTCCCTTTTTTATTATAAAAAATATATATGTATTATGATACAACTTATAAGATCATTAATCTAATCAAACAATATATAAAGCCTATTTAAAATATATACTTAATAAAATTCATAAATTCATAAAAATTATAATTATATAATTTTAAGAAAATTTATAATTTTTTACTAAAAAACTATGTAAATATGTACTTGTATGATTATTTTTTTATATAATTCTCTTTATATGTATTGACATTTTATAACTTTTTCCTATAATGAATTATAGAGGATCTTTATGGTGTCTATTGAGTTTTTAAGCAATCTCTCAATAGACACTGTCAAAAGACTATAAAAAATTTAGGAGAAAAACAATGAAAAAAGTTTTATTGACAGCTATGGCTCTATTAACCATAGCAAGTGCATCAGTGTTTGGTATGTATGGCAGAGGTGATTCTTGGATCGACTTCTTAGTACATGGTAATCAATTCAGAGCTAGAATGGATCAATTAGGATTCGTTTTAGGTAACGGCACTATTAAAGGTACTGTAGGTTTCAGAGCAAATGCAATCAATCTTGGCAACTTAGGAAATATACTTAGCGGAAGTACTGGAAATGTTAAATTAGATTCAACTATTTCTGCTGGTATAGGCTATACTTCTGAAATGATTGGTATAGGTCTTGGTTATAACTATACTTTTGCAACTGATTCTCTTAATGGCGGATATATAGGCGTACATACTCCTGTATTAATGGTTAATGCTTTAAATAACAATTTAAGAATATCTATACCTATACAGGTAGCTGTAAAAGATTATGATTATAGGGCTAAAGTAACATATACAGGCGTAGCTTTTGATAATATACAATTAAGATATTACACTGGAATAGATGCTTTCAATGCTATAAGATTATACTTCTATTATAGAAATTCTTCTGTTAAAGCAAACGATTCAGATTACTCAGCAGTTTCAGAAACTTTCGGTTTCCAAGCAAGATTCTATTTCTTAAACACTCAAATAGGAAATGTTACTGTTAATCCTTATTTGAAAGTTGCTTATAATACAGCTTTACAAGGCGATCATGTAGGTGATTATACAGCAGAAACTTTTGATTTTGCTAGTTCTCTTCCAGTAAATGATGGTACTAGTACTACTAAATTTAAACAATCAGATGTTTATGAAGCTAATGCTTATAATGTAACTGCAGCTGCTGTATTAGGAATAACTGGAAACAGTGATATAGTTACTTTATATGTTGAGCCTTCTTTAGGTTATACAGCTTCTTATGCTGGAAAAAGAAAAATTGATTTAGTTGATCCTAAAGTATCTCATAAATTGTTCTGGGGAGCTTATACAGAGCTTTATATAAGACCTGTTCAAGATCTTGAATGGTACTTCGAGATGGATGTTAATAACGGCGGTAATACTCAGTCAGCAGGCGTTCCTGTATACTTCGAAACTACTACAGGTATAACTTGGTATTTACCTGCTTTTGACGGTGCTCAGTAATTAATTTTTATTAATTAGAGAATTATAGGGGCTGACTTTAATAAAGTCGGCCTCTTTTTTATAAAATGACAAACTTACTTTTATAATGTTTAAAAATATACACTAATATACACTTAATGAAGAAGTTGGAATTATAATTTAAACTACAAAAAATGTATACT
>CASEHG010000140.1 GCA_949287565.1 uncultured Brachyspira sp. | reverse complement strand
GTTTTTTAGCGAACTATTTTGATTTTATTATAAAAGGAATTGAACTTCCAGGTATCGCTGTATTACAGGATAAATAATTCGATTTTAATAAATCAAAATAATGAACCTCTGATAGCTTTAGCTGTCAGAGGTTTTTTAGTGATTGTTTTTATTAATTAAAGAACTATTTTCATTATTTAATAAAAAAATTGAAGCTATAGATATTATGATACATCTATTATGATAAAATTATTGCTGTTTTATAGAATTGACAAGTAATATACTCATATATTATTAATACTATGCTTCTATAATTAGAAATTTCATAGTATAATAAATCAAATATAGTTTATAAAATTTCATATTAATATTAATTACATAAATATGAAATTATAAAAAATACTAAACATCTTATAATTGAATAATTTTTTAAATTTAAAGATATTTATACTTGACAAAAAAAACTTATGTATTATTATAGCTTTAAAATTATGAATTATGGAGCAAATGATGGAAGAATTAGGATCTATCTTTTTTTTAGACGAACTTAATATATTAAATAATGGTTATTTTGCCAAACTTGATGATGATGATTATGAAGATGACTATGATGATGATTATGATGACGAAGATGATTATGATGATTATGACGATGATGACGACTTCGACGACGATGATTTCGATGACGATGACGACTTCGATGATGATTATGATGACGAAGACGATTATGATGATGATTATGATGACGATGATGACTACGATGATGATGATATAGACGATTTTGACGATGACTTCGACGATGATTTCGATGATGACTTTGACGATGATGATGAAGATTATGACGATGATTATGATGATGAAGATGATTACGACGATGATTTTGATGAATAATTAATTGTTTTTATATATAAAGCAATACTTTTATAGTGTTGCTTTATATAAAAAAGGTTTATGATGTCAGAGAAGAAATTCAAAAAATTTAATAACAACAACAATAATAGCAAAGAAAACAATAAGAAATTTTATAATAATAAAAAAAATAAAAATAACTTCTACAAAAAAAAATATAATAATCAATATAAATATCAGGAAAAAAGCATAGAGGAATATGAGAAGAGCTATCTTAAAAGACGTATGAGAGAAGACGTTGAAAGACCTATATGTCCTATATGTAATGAGCCTATTTATATAGTAGAAGAAGCTATAAGACATAATGCTAGCGGAGAGTTAGCACATTTTGAATGTATATTAAATGAAATCAAAGAGAATAATATTGCTGATATGGAAGAAGAAGATAAAATAGTTTATCTTGGTTCTGGAACTTTCGGCATTATACAGGAAAGACAAAACGGAAAGAATACCAGATTTTTCGTGCGAAAAAGAATAAATTATGAAAATAGAAAAGTGAAAAGAATAGAGGATGATGCCGATCCGGAAGAGGAGGATTTATTTAATGTATGATATGCCGCTGGGATTTTCTTCTGCTGCAATGAAATCAGGGCTTAAAAATAATGATTATGATTTGGCAATAATTAAAAGCAATCCGCCAAGCGTTGTATCTGCTGTATATACTCAAAATAATTTTCAGGCTGCTCCTATTATATTTTCTAAAAAAAATGATAAAAATGATATAGAATTATTAATAGTTAATAGTAAAATAGCCAATGCTTTAACCGGTAAAAAAGGTTATGATGATGTATTAGACATAGTTAAATATGCTTCTGAAACATTTGATATAAAAAAAGATAATATATTAATGGCTTCTACAGGAATTGTAGGTGTACATCTTGAAAAAGAAAAAATTAAAAAGGCTATTAATATATCAAATAAATATTTCAATAATAACTTTGATAATATTTCTAGAGCAATTCAGACCAGAGATAAATTCGATAAAATATATACTACTCAATTAGAAGTAGCTTCAGGAAAAACAGCTAATTTTTATGCAGTAGCAAAGGGAAGTTCTATCATACATCCTAATATGGCTACTGTGCTTCTTTTCATATTCACAGATCTAAATATAGAAAAAGAAACTTTGGATAAAGCTTTCAAAGAATCAATAGATAAAACTTTGAATAGAATATCTGTAGACGGAGAAACTTCTACAAATGATATGGCTCTTATTATGGCTAATGGAGCTTTAAATAATAAAATCCTTACAGAAAAAAATAAAAAATTATTCAAAGATTTAAAAAACAAATTAGATGAAATATGTGCTTATCTCGCAAAAATGATAATACTTGACGGGGAAGGTATTACAAAAACTATGATAGTTTCTGTAAAAAGAGCCAAAACTCAAAGTAATGCTTTTGAGATAGCAAAAAAAATAGCAACTTCAAATCTAGTGAAAATTTTATTTCTTTCTAAAAATCCTAATTTTGAAAAGATATTATCTGTTTTGGGTAATTGCAATATTAATATAAACAATCTATCTCTATATGTTAATGATGAAGAGATCTATAAAAATGGTACAATAAAGAAGTATAATGTTGACACAGAAATAAAAGAAAATTATATAACTATAGATTTAGGATACAATACAAAATACGAAGATTATTATTATTTCACTGATTTGACTCAGGAATATATATCAATACATTCTTCCTACAATATATAGATTTTTTTAGAATCCCCACCCTTTATATTTATAGATGTAACCTGCAATTTTAACTTTCAATTTTTTTATTATCAAATTAGAATTTAAAGCACCCCACCCTAGTTTAAAATAAATTTATTAATCTCCCCACCGCACGGTGAGCAAAACTATAAATATTAATTTAATTATTATTGAAAATAAATATAGAATAAAAATTCATCTAAACGTGCGTTTAAATAGATTCACTATCTAATCAACACTTGGGTGGGCATGCTTTTATAAGCAAAACAAAAAAGAAAAATTAAATTATTTATTTTTAAGATAAGTAAAAAATATAAAAGGGAGGGGTATGTAATTAAAGCATTATATTTGACTTATAATATTTTTTATATATAATTATAAATATTAAT
>CASEHG010000139.1 GCA_949287565.1 uncultured Brachyspira sp. | reverse complement strand
ATTTTTAATTTTAAAAATATTAAAAAATAAAATTGTTTAAAGTTATTTTATTTATGTTGTCTATAATTAATTAAATTATTCTACTTTTATATAGATATTTTATATATCCTATATAGGTATATATATAGTGATGCTATATAGTTCTTAATATGTTTTTATACATAACTAATTGATTTGTTTTTATATTTGTATATAATTATACTTATATAAGAAAATAAAATTATACAGGATACTATATGGAAAATAATGATTTTATATCTAAAGAGTTTGAATGCAGAAATTCTATTGTAACTGATAACAAAACTGTTAATTCCATAGTAGATTTTTTTAGAACTATTGAGGATAAAATAGAAATAGAAAATAAGAATGGTAAAAGAGTTAATGCTAAATCTTTTATAAAGATGATGGGGCTTGATATAAAATACGGATATAGATTTACATTATATGTTTATGGGGCTGATAGAGAAAATAATTTAAAAAGAATAGAAGAAATATTGGAGAAAAAAGAATTTTACACTCTAGAAAAAATAGAGGAGCTAGAAAAAGAGCAAGAATCAGAGGGTAATAAGTTCATAGAAGAAGAAATATTATTTTTAACTCCAGATGATAAAAAGAATATTATAAAAGAGGATATAGAAAATAAAATAAAAATATTGAAAGAAAAAAGAGATTCGCTTCATTTACCTTCTTTGAATTTAAATAATAATATTATATACGTAAAAAATGATAATAAAACAGAAATTTTTGATGTTATTAATAATGATATATATAATGTTATAAAAAATCTTTCTGCTCATTATGAGATAAATATAAATGAAAATGATTTAAATTTTTTTCTATCTGAATTAATAGAGGCTGTAAAAGTTAGAGAGATGAAATATTTTTATATATATACATTCTTTAGTAATGTAAAAAAATATTTTTATAATCAATTTGATTCATTATTCATCAAAAAAATGATAGGTATAGAAGATTTAAAAGTTGAATATAGTTTGGAAAGTAATAAAACTTTTGTAGATGAATCCATTAAGACTTTAGAGTTTATATTAGATGATAAAAGAAAATCTTCTGATTATTCTGTAAATATATATATGATTTCAAATACATCTAACTTTAGTATGGATCTTTATAGAACAATAAATATAGTTCAAAATATTGGTAAGATTTATGAGATAGAAGAAACTATTATTGATAATATTGCATATAAAATAAAAGAAAATTTCGAATACAAAAACAAGATTAACACTTCTCATAATAATGAAGAGTATTTTGATGCCATAAGAGAGTTTAAAGAATATTTGCAGGAAAAATTTGAAGCTATTTACATAAATAAAGTTCTTGAAAATGATTCTGAAGATTCTGCTATCGATTATCAGCATATAAATTTAATTATAAGGAGGCTTTAAATGAAGATTGCTGTTATAGGTGATTTGCATGGAAAAAGCTGCTGGAAAAAACTTATTGAGGGAAGATTTGATAAGTTTGATAAAATAGTTTTTATGGGAGATTATAGTGATGATAGCTGGGTTACTTTTACTGATGATGAGATAGTTAATAATTTAAAAGATGTAATAGAGTTCAAAAAAAATCATAATGATAAAGTAGTACTTCTTATAGGCAATCATGACTTTCAGTATATAGTTGGATATCCTACAGCAAGCAGATACAGAAAAAGTTATGCTAAAGAAATGCATGAAATATTTAATGATAATACAGATATTTTCAATACTATACATATAGAAAATGATTATATATTTACTCATGCCGGCATTACTAATGGATGGATAGAATATATAAAGCATAAATATGATATAAAAGATATTAATATTGATAATATTTATGATGTTGTGAATATTGTTTATAATAATGATAAAGATGACTGCAATATAGCTTCTTTTAGAAGAGGCGGAGGCAGTGAATTTGCAGGTATTCTATGGGCTGATGTAGGAGATTTATCCGAAGATGCATGGACAGGATATAATCAGGTTGTAGGACATAATAGAGTAAGGCCGGGAAGTGTTATAAAAAAAGATAATTATGCTATTTATATGGCAGATCATTTCGATACAGAACAGGATAAATTATTAGTATTAGATATTTAAAATAAAGGAATTGACTATGTTTCCAGATAAAGCACCATTTCATTATAAATGCAGAAATTGCGGATATTTTTTTACTACAGATAAAAAATTGAATGCTCCTTCAGGACTTTCTTTTGTATCATTTGATTTTAAAGATGCTGAAAAGGATGAAAATGGAAATATAATATTGAAAATTGATTCAGAGAGAAAAAAAGAATCTTTTATAGATAAAATTTTAAATAAACTAGCTCCTAAATGTCCTAAGTGCCCTAAATGTAAAGAGAATGCTGTTGTAAGTGTTGATTATATGGTGCATAAATAATTGACTTTTATTACTATTTAAGATATCATTAATGAATTATTTTTTACATTAATGTTTTATGAAAAATATATTTGTATTTATACTATCGGTTATTGTACTTTTTATATTTGCCTTTACTTTTATGAAGGTTAAAGATAATTATAATATTAGTTTTGAATATGCAGATAATATTTCTAAACAATCAAATGACAATACAATTCAAAAAAATATAATATATAAATCTACAAATGATATATTTCATTTAGCGGATATAAATTCGCCTAATAATGTAGAACCTATTTTGAATAAAATAAATGAACATAGTAATTGTATAAGTATTATAATAGATGATAGCGGTAATACTTTAGAGAACTCTGAAAGATATTTTTCTTTAGCTAATAAATACAATATCACTTTTGCAGTACTTCCGGATTCTTATCATAGTACAGATTTTTCTTATGCAGCGTATAGTAATAATGTTAATGTTATTTTGCATATACCTATGGAAGGCAGTGATTATTTTGGAGAGCAGACTCTAATAAGAAAGGGAATGAATGAAGATGAAGTGTTTAGATTATTAGATTATTCATTTTCAAAAGTACCTTATGCTAAAGGAATGAATAATCATACAGGCTCTGTTGCAAGCAGTGATGAGAGTATAGTTTCTTATATGCTTGATTATGCTAAGAGTAATGATAAATACTTTGTTGATTCTTACACTGTTTCTGACAGTTTGATATATAATATGGCTTTGGAATATGGAGTAAAAACTGCTAGGAGATCAGTATTTTTGGATAATGAAAGAGATTATTCTTCTATAATGAAGCAATGGAGAGAGTTAATAAAATTGTCTAAAGAGTATGGTATAGCCATTGGAATAGGGCATTATCAAAGCGAAGAAACATTTAAAATTTTGGAAAATAATTTACCTCTTTTAATAGATGAAGGAATTGCATCTGTTAGTATAATAGAAATATTAAATTAAATAATAATTAGGAGAAAATGAATAATGATTACGTATAAAAATAATATATTGATGTGCGAAAATATTGATATTAGAGAGATTGCTGAAGTTTACGGTACACCTTTTTATATTTATTCAAAGAATGATATTTTAACTAAGATAAGATTTTTGAAGGAAATATTTTCACCTTTAAATAATGCATTAATAGTTTATGCTGTTAAAGCAGAAAATAATTTATCTATATTAAAAATGATGGCTGAAGAGGGTATAGGGGCTGATGTTGTATCTATAGGCGAAACTTTAAAATATATAAAGGCAGGCGGAAAGGCTGAGAATGTAGTATTTTCAGGAGTTGCTAAAACAGAGGAAGAGATAAGAAAATCAATAGAGCTTAATATAAAACGTTTCAATATAGAATCTATTCCGGAAGCTGTAAGAATAAATAATATAGCTAAAGAACTTAAAAAGAAAGTAAAATGTTCAATAAGAGTTAATCCGAATGTTGATGCTCATACTCATGAAAAGATTACTACAGGTGTTAATGGAAATAAATTTGGTATTAGTATAAAAACAATAAGAGAAAATGCAGATTTATTAAAATCATTATCTAATATAGAAATAGAGTCATTATCAATGCATATAGGTTCTCAAATGACAGATGCCGAACCTTTCTATAAAGCTATTTTAGTTATGAAGGATTTGATTGCTGAAATTAACAGTATGGGATTTAATATTACTGATATAGATATAGGCGGAGGATACGGAGTAAGATACAATAGAGATCATTCAGGATTTGATTTTAATAAATTCAAAGCCGAAAGCATTAATCTATTAAAAGAAATGAATTTAAGAGTTACTACAGAACCTGGAAGATATTTTGTGGCAGAATCCGGTGCTTTGATAATGAAAGTTGAATATATTAAAGAAGAGCTTGGAAGAAAATATGTTATATTAAATGGCGGT
>CASEHG010000138.1 GCA_949287565.1 uncultured Brachyspira sp. | reverse complement strand
TATTGTTTAATAAGTTTATTGAGTTTTCAAAATTGTCTGGACCTTTTTTAATTTGTTCAAATCCAATATGAATAGTTGAGTCTAAAAAAGTACCACTTGTAATAATCACATAGTTTGATTTATACAATTGATTATCTTTATCAATTACACCTTTTATTTTGTTATCTTCAACTTTTAAATCTATAACCTCTTTGCAAATAAGATCAATAAATTTATTTGAATTGATTGCATTTTGGAAATACTTTTTATATTCTATTTTGTCTATTTGAGCTCGAAGCGCTCAAGTACCAGCACCTTTAGAGCTATTAAGTATTTTCATTTGTAATTGAGTTTTATCGCTTGCTATTCCCTGAATACCACCAAGAGCATCAATTTCTCTTGTGACAATTCCTTTTGCTGGTCCCCCAACAGAAGGATTACAAGGCATATTACCAACTAGTTCAATATCAAGTGCAAATAAAGCCACATTATATTTTTTCTTAGCTAAAATAAATGCAGCTTCTAATCCTGCATGACCAGCCCCTATTACAATACAATCATAAATTTTATTATTAGTTTTCATAGCATATATATTATAAGTTTAGTTTGTTTAATTGAATATGTTTTTCATTAACTCTATTCTATGTTCATTTCTTAGATAAGTTCTTGTAGTATTAATGTTATCATGACCCATCATAAGTGATAATTCATATATCCCAATATTGTTGTCAATACAGTAGGTTGCAAATCCTCTTCTGAACATATGGGGGGTTAATTTCTTATTAATTACTTTTTGGAATGAACCAATAACTTTATGTAAGTATTTATATGAAAAATTAAATAAATACTTTTGTCCCTTTCTTGTTTTTATATATGAACTTATTATTTCTTTGAATGAATGTGAAATGTAAACAATTCTTTCCTTGTTGTTTTTCCCTAATATCTTGATTTTATTTTCATCTATATTTTTTATTTCTATGTTCAAAAGCTCTGAACTTCTAATGCCAGTTTCGAAAAGTAATTTTGTAATTATTATTTTTGAAAAGTTTTTTGTAGGTTTTCTATATAAGTGTTTAATAATTGATTGATATTCTTTATAAGATAAATAATCTAAAACCTTCTTTTCTTTTTTGGGTAGTTCGATTTCATAAAACCTGTCATCTTTAGTAAATTTGTAAAAAGCTTTAATTGCACTTAACATTACCCTTTTAGTATTGTTTGAATTATCCCTGTGTAGATTCAACATTACCTTATAATCATAATTATTTTCCTTTAGCTTATCAATGTACTTCATGTAAGTTTTTATTGTTGTTTTGGAATAACATTTAACATTGCTTAAATATTTTTTAAATTCGCATAACATATTAATCTCCTTAAAAAAAGTGCTTATATAGTTTATTCTGTTTTTGTAAAACATGTTAGCGTTAAAAAATATCGATTTTTTACGAAGATTTTTTATAATTTTTCGAAAATAAAAATAAAAAAAATCCCCTAACTGTAAACATGGACATTAAAATTGGACAATAATTCAATTCTCAGGAAAGGAATTATTGTCTTTTTATGTCTAAACAATTAACAGTAGAACAATGACTAGAATTATTTAGTATTTACAAAAAATCTAAGTCATTGTGTTGGAAAAAATTATCAGAATATAAAAAAGTAACAATTGATACTAAAAAATGATTTAAAAAGAAAATTAGAAAATATATGTGTCATAATGAAGATATGACTATCTTAATATCAAAAACAGGAAAATCACCAAAGAAAAATAAAGGTTCTGGTCGTCCAAGAAAAGAACAAACTAAACATGAAATATGAAAGGAATTTATTAGAGATGTAGGAGAGGACGAGATAGCTAGAATAATTGGAGAGTTAATGGAAGAGGATGATAATAAACTTTCTGAAAAAATCAAAAAAATAATAAGAAAAACAAAATTATCATCAAGAAAATTAGAAACAATTTTGAATATATCAAAATCTAAAATATGTTACATTAGAAAAAAAGATTTCACTGTTTCTTACAAGAACAGAAAAAACAAGTGACTTCAACAAGTGATTGAAGAAATTATG
>CASEHG010000137.1 GCA_949287565.1 uncultured Brachyspira sp. | reverse complement strand
TTTTCTTATTCTTTATTTTGTATATAAAAATTCATATATTATAGTATTTGCACTTTCGCGGCGGGAAAAGTTGATAAAATATATTTTAGATTTATTTATATACTAAAAATTTTTAAATTTGTCAAAATTACTTTTTATATTGTTATTATTTTCGGTGACTAGTCCCCCGCTGCAACCCCTACTTCTTTTGCCGATTAGGAACCTACTTGGTGGTGGCCCATACGAAGTACGCCTCACGAAGTGTGCCTACGGCAGGCAAGAAGCAAAAAGACTGCATTTTTGAACTAAAATTATAGTATTACATTATATTTTATAGATATTTTTAAAATATTAAGATGTAGTAGGTCGTTTTTTGCTACTTTGGCAAAACGTGCCGACGAAGTCCACCTCGCGAAGCGTGCCTAATAACAAGTAATCAGCCGCACGTATAGCGGACGTTTGATAAGAGTAAGCAATACCGTGCGGGAAGGTGCCGCAGCTCGCGGTTGACAAACTTAAAAATTTTCAGTATATTATAAAAATTAGATTCATAATAAAAGGAAAATTTGATGAGCGATAAAAAAGCAAAAGCTATTTTACTATTATCCGGCGGATTAGACAGTATGCTTGTAGGAGCTATACTAAAAAGAGAAAATATTGATGTTCTTGCTTTAAGATTTATTACAGGATTAGAATATGCTGTTATAAAAGAAGAATTACTTGAAATATATAGCGAAGATCCTGCTAAAAAAGCTGCTGATTTTCTTAATATACCAATAAGATTTGTATCATTAAAAGATGTTTATTTAGATATGTTTTTAAATCCTAAATACGGATACGGAAGTGCAATTAATCCATGTTTGGACTGTCATATATTAATGCTTAAAACTGCTAAAAAAATAATGGAAGAGGAAGGATACGACTTTATAGCTACAGGCGAAGTTAAAGGACAAAGACCTATGAGTCAAAAATCTCAGGACTTAATCAATGCTATAAAAGAAAGCGGACTTGAAGGAAGATTATTAAGACCATTATCTGCAAAACTTTTACCTATCACAAAAGCTGAAGAAGAAGGATTGATAAACAGAGAAAATCTTTATGATATATACGGAAGAAGCAGAAATGTACAAATGAAATTAGCAGAAGAGTTCGGCATAACAGACTACCCTATTCCAGCCGGTGCAGGATGTTCTATAGTAGATAAAGGATATGCTAGAAGATATAATGATTTAGTTTCTAATAATGGAAAAGATATACTTAATATAGAGCTTATGCAGTATTTGGCTATAGGAAGACATATAAGAATGAGTAAAAATGTTAAGCTTTTACTTGGAAGAAATGAAAAAGAAAATGATGCTTTGGAAAAAAGAAAAAGAGTAAACTGCATAGTATTAAAACCTAATTATAACAGAGGACCTCTAGGTTATTTAGAAATATATGATGATAATACAGAGAATATCAATAAGGACATAGTATATAAATCTGCTATGATAATGGGATATTTTTCAAAAGAAGAAAAAGATACTCTGTCAATAACCGCATCATATTATAATGATTCTGATAATAAAGAATATAAAAGCGAGATAATAGAGATAAATAATAAAGAATCTAAAAATACAAAATTTGAACAAATAGTTTAAAATAATAATACCCTTCTAAATTATTCATTTAAAAGGGTATCACTATAACTTTTAGGATATTTTTATTTAACTTACTTTCTTATCGGAATAAATGTAACTATCTTTATATGCTGGAATCTTTTTTATTTCAGCTAAAGCCTTTTGAGCTTCTTCTCTAGTTTCATATCTGCCTACTTTTAATTTATACATCATTTTTCCATCAGACATAGTTTCTTCTTTGATAAAAGCTTTTGGGAATTTAGCTTTTAAACTATCTCTAGCAGAATAAGTATTGTCTTTGTCATAACCTACAGCAACCTGTATAAAGTATATGGAATCTGCTGAAGAACTTCTAGTATAAGGAACAGTACTCTTTTTAGTAGTGGTAGTTGTTGTCTTAACAGGAGCTATACTAGCCATTTGCTGAGGAGGAGTATAAGTAGTGTTAGGTGCTAATCCAGCTGTATCTTTTTCTTTAATATTTTCATTGATAGCATCTAATTCAGAAGCTAAATTCTGAGTATATTCATTGTATCTGTCTGCTGAAGTATTGCCTTCTCTAATGATGCTATTATTATTAACTGCAGCATCATATTCGCTTAATGCTGTAATATCATTATTAGGCATATCAGCTGTACTTATTTCTGTTGCTGCCATATTTTCGCTGTCCTGAGCATTTCTCATTAAAGCTGCAATAGAATCATCAGTATTATTTGCATGAACAGGTTTTGAACCGCCTAAATGAAAACCTAATACAAATATAAATAAAATTAAAGCAACAGAACTGATAGAAAATATCAATAATCTTATAGGGGTAAAATTAACTATATAAAGAGTTTTTTTTCTGCCAATATTGTGATTAATAGAAGCGCCTTTTTCTTCCATGTTTGGATTTTGATTTAACTCCATAATACCTTCCTAATTTTTTAGAGATTATAATTAAATTATTATAATCCTTCATGTTGTTTATTAGAATATCGGCATCGAATCTATTATTTTTAACATCTCTTTGCATTTTTAATCTTTTTCTTGCTTCTCTTTCTGAAATATTTCTAGTTTTTTTCATTCTTTTTATAATATCAGAAGTTTTGGCATTAACATATATCAAGCTGCTGCACATAGAAGGTATTTTGCTTCTCATAATTAGAGCTGCCTCTATAACAACATCTTTATCTGTACTATCAACCATTTCTTTTACTTTATTTTCTATATAAGGATAATTAAGTTCTTGAAGTTTTTTTAATTTTTTGGCATTACAAAATACTATATCACCAAGTTTTTTTCTGTCTATATTATTATTTTCATCTAATATAGATGATGAAAATTCTTTTACTATATTATCTTTATTTTCAATCAAAGCCTTATGCCCTATCAAATCGGCATCAATATATAATGCATTCATTTCCTTAGCAAGCATTTTAGAAAATGAACTTTTTCCGGAGCATATAAGCCCATATACTCCTACAATATTTCTTTCCATAACATTTTATTAATTAACAGCATTAATATTTGTATTAGTACTTTGAACTGTATTTGTTATATAAGGCATTACTATTTGATTTAAATTAACTTTATTTAAAAGCCTTCCATCTATAAGTTTAGCCAAAGAAACATTTTCATCTGCTGTTATAACCTTTATCATACCTATAGCACTGTTATAACCTCTGGTAGCTAATTCTGTTCTAGCAACTGAGGTATCATAAAGAATCAAATTCATATTATTAGTTACACCCTGCATTCTTCCGGCATTTATGTATATATTATCATTATGAATCTTTATAACTTTTGAATAGAAAGGAATGCTGTTATTTACAACTCTTCCTGCCATAACAGCAGCACCCATTACTTTTTCTCTGCCTCTAGTCATAACAGTAAAATTAGTAACAACTTTCTCACTCTTAACATCTATTAAATCAAGCATAATAGTAAAAGTATCATTATTCTGAAAAGCAGAACCTCTTAAGAAATAATCAACATTTCTTCTATTAAGCTCTCTGTATAAATCTATTGTATCATAATAGTTTGTGTACATCTCTAATACTTTAAATCTTCCGAATTGAGGAAGCACATAAGCTAATGTCTGATATAAAGATGTATTCAAAAATAAAGGACTATCTTTCTGTGCTGTAATAGTATCTGTTATAGCAACTGTAAATCCAGGAGTTTCAACATTATATTGTTCTATTCCCCAAGATTTTGAAACTATATTCTTATCTAATTTTCTTTTATAACTATCATATTTGTATATAATAGATTTTTCTGAAGGGTTAACATTTTTTGCTATTTCTAATTCTTCCAAAGACTTTTCTTCTAATCCCATTCTTCTGTAAACATCTGAAAGCATTAATCTAGCATAAGTATTAGCAGGATTTAACTTTAACATATGTTTTAAATATGCCTGAGATCTTATATTATCTGCAAGTCTTGTATAGTAAGAAGCTAAATTTCCATAGTATAAAGCAGCTCTATCCCTCTCATAATCTGGAGTAGGATTTGTATGAATCAATACTCTTTCATAGGCAAGTCTTCCAAGTTCATCATCTGGATTAGTTCTAAGATAATTTATGTATGCATTTTTAGCACGAACATAATTATTAGCACCCTCATAAACATTACCTATATAATAATATTTTGAATTATTCTGAAATCCTGTATCGGACATATATTCTAATATAGCTATTGCATCATCATATTTACCTAAAGAAATAAATACATTAGCTTTTAATATTTTAGCATCATTATAATTTGTATAATAAAATAAAGCATTATTAATTTCATTTAAAGATTTATTATAATCCTTATTCAAATAATAATAATTAGCTAAATGATAATAAGACTCAGCCATTCTAGGATTATTAGTCATATTTTCATTGAATAAATTTAAAGCAATTTGATTATCGCCATTAGCTAAATGTAAATATGCTAAAGCAACTGTAGCTTCAGGTCTTACTCTGTCAATAACTCTAGCTCTTTCATACATATTCATAGCTGTTTGATAATATCCAGCTCTTTCACTTAGAACACCTTCACTATAATTTGCTATATAATTTTTACTATCTAATCTTTTTATATCATTAACTGTTGTTCTAGCTTCTGAATTTCTATTATTTATAAGCTCCAGCATTAATTTTCTTTCAAGCAATCTATAATTTCTTGAATGATAACGCTCGGCATCAGCTATTAAAGTTTCAACCATAGAAAAATTGTTAAGCTTCATATAATTATCTATAAGTAAAAGATATGAATCTATATCACTAGGCCTAACATTAAGAGATTCTAATATTCTTATAGAACTTTCATAATTTCTTTCATTATACAATTTCAAAGCATTTTCTACAGTATTCTGAGAAAAAGCATGAAAAGTAAATATTTGAAAAATAAAAAGACTTAATAATAATCTTTTTTTAAAAATATTTTTCTTCATATTTTAAATAACACCTTATCTCATAGTATTTCTTGCCTGTATTTGACGTCTTAAAAAAGCAGGTTTTTCCAAATCATTATCGGCTGTATAAGTTTCACCAAATATAGACATTTTAGAACCCATTTTATTATGTTTTTCCATATAATCATCTGATACTATATCAAATGGTTTTTTATGATAATCTGAATGAGGATTATTATGCTTCTCTTCATCTTCAAAACGCATCTCTTCCGATATTTTTTCTTTTGTTTCATATCTATGAGCATATTCTGAATTATTATTAACTATAGTTCTATTAAATGTTTCTATAACATCATTATTATAGTTTTCCTCATTACCAATACTGCTTTTATTTTCTTCCACAAAATTATTTTCACTGATATTATTAAATCTATTTGTTTTAGTTATTAGAGGCTTTTTAAGATTTCTAATATTATTTTCAAATTTATATTCTTTAGCTTCCTGAATATTATTATTATTTGAAACTAATACTTGCTCTTTTATTTCCTGTTTTTCTTCTTCTATTGCCATTTTATCTGATACTATTTTATCTGCTGCTTTATCATTTATTACATTATTAACTTCTTCAATTTCTGTTTTGGACTGTACAGTTTCAAGTTCAACTTCTTTTTCTTCTTCAGGCTCTTTTACTATTGTATTTATATTATCTATTTCAACAATATTTTCAGCTATATTTTTTGATGCTGTTTTACTTTCAGCTATAATCTTTTCATTTACTTCTACTTTATTAATTTCTGGTTTACTATTATTTACTTCTACTTTATTAATTTCTGATTTATTATTATTTACTTCTTCTTTATCATTAACTTTTTTGTCATCAACTTTATTATCAGACTTACTCTCTACAACAGGAGCAGCTGCCATATTTGTAACTGTATTATTAGAAGTATTAGTATTATTATTTATAACTTCATCTTTTTTATTAGATGTTACAGATTTATTTATTATATCATTTGCATGTGAATCTACATCTTTATTTTCAGAATCATTTTTTGAATTAGCATCAAATCCTGTAGCAACTATTGTAACTATAATTTCATCTTTAATATCTTCTTTAGGACAAACACCTATTTTTATATTAGCATTATCATTAGCATAATTATTGATGATTTTACTAGCCTCTCTATACTCTTTCATAGCAAAATCTTTAGGACAAACTATATTAGCAAGTATACCTCTAGCATTTTTGATACTAGAAACATCTAAAAGAGGATTTTCAAAGGCATTAGTTATAGCTTTTTGAAGTCTGTCATCGCCTTTACCTACTCCTATACCTAAATGAGCTCTTCCATTAGATAAAGAAATCATAGTTTTTACATCGGCAAAGTCAACATTGATGAATCCTGTTTGAGTTATTATATCAGATATACCTTGTACACCCTGACGAAGTATATCATCTACTACAGATAAAGCTTCTTCATAGCTGTAATCGTCCATATCAACCATATCATAAAGGTTTTCATTAGGTATTATGATAAGAGAGTCCACTACTGAAAGCATTTTATCTATACCAGATTCAGCACGGCTCATTTTTAATTTACCTTCATATTCAAAAGGTTTAGTAACAACCCCTATAGTTAAAGCTCCAGCCTTTTTAGCAGCTTCAGCAACTACCGGACTTGCTCCTGTTCCTGTACCGCCTCCGAAACTGCTGGCAATAAATACCAAATTAGCGCCGCTTACAACTTCTTCTATATTGGCAATATCTTCTCTAGCAGCTTCAGCACCTTTATCAGGATCTGTACCTGCACCCAAACCTTGAGTTACTCTGTCTCCCAAAACTATTCTTGTAGGAGCATTAGAACGAGATAATGCCTGAGCATCTGTATTCATGGCAATAAACTCTACATCTTTTAAACCTTCTTCTATCATTCTGTTTACAGCATTACATCCGCCGTTTCCGACTCCTATTACTTTTATTACTGTATCCAATGATGAAGAATCATTCTTAAATGCCATTTTTTCGCTCCCTTTCATATTATCTGCCAATTGTATGCGATAGTTAGGATTCATTGCAGCTCCCCTTGCTATATAATAAAATTTTTAATTAAAATTTCTTTCAATTAAAAATAAATTTATAATAAACATATTTCAATAAACATAATTATATTAACATAATTGCCAAATTCTGCAAGTGGTAAAAATAAAAAAAATATGTTATTATGTTAATCGGATTTTTTTAATTTTTAATTATAAAAATATTATGTTAATTGCTTTTTATTGTTTGTATTATTCTTATTTTAAATATATACTAATAAATAACTAATATTACTTATAAAAACAATAATAAAAGAGAATATTTATGAATATACATATACATACTTTTGGATGCCGACTCAATCAATATGAAAGTGAGAAAATCTCATACGAATTAAAAAACTTAGGAGCAAATATAACCGAATTAGACAATGCAGAAGCTATAGCTATAAATACATGCACTGTTACTAATGACAGTGATAAAAAACTCATGTCATATTTAGAAAAATTGGGAGATATACAAAATAAAAAAGTATTTCTAATAGGATGTTATGTTTCAAAAAAAGATAAAGATTCTTCTATATTTAAAGATAATATTGTACTGATACCAAATGAAAAGAAAGAAGAGGCTTCTGAAATAATATTCAATACTTTACATAATAATTCAAACAATAAAATAGACAATCCAATATTCTTTCCTCAGGAACAGAGCAGAGCCTATTTAAAAATACAGGACGGATGCAATGTTTTTTGTACCTATTGTATAGTATCAAGGGTAAGAGGAAGTCACAGAAGTGTTGAGCCTTCAAAAATATATGATGCTATAAAAATTGCTAATGATTACAATTATAAAGAAATTGTACTTACAGGCTTAAATCTTGGTTCATACAACTATAATAATGAAATAAACTTCACAAAAATACTGCAAAATATACTAGAACATTCATCTAAATATGGTATAAGAATAAGGCTTTCATCTATTGAGCCTATTTATTTTGATGATGAACTTATAAGCCTATTTAAAAATGATGATATACTTTGTCCGCATGCTCATATACCTTTACAGTCTGGAAGCAATAAAATATTACAGCTTATGAACAGAAGATATACAAGGGAAGATTATTTAAATATCACAGAAAAACTGTATAAAACTAATTCAAATATGTCTATAAGCAGTGATGTAATGGTGGGCTTTCCTCATGAAGATAATAATGACTTTAATTATACTTATGATTTATGCGAAAAGTCAAAATTCGTAAAGATTCACATATTCAGATATTCTAACAGAGAAAATACACCTTCATCAAAGATGGATAATCAGGTGGGATACAGGGCTAAATTAAAAAGAGCTAAAATACTGAATAATTTAAATAATAAACTTAAAGATTCATATTACAAAAATGCTGAAGGAAGAGATTTAAAAATAGTAATAGAAAAAGCATTACAAGATAACAACTATATTGGAACAAGTGCTGAATATTTAAAATGCAAACTTCATAGCGAAAATGCTTTAAACAAAAAGGATCTTGTATCAGCAAAGGCATTGAAATATGAAAGCGGCATTATGATTTGTGGGTAAATATATTAACTAAAAAATAAATTACCTTTCCAATTATTTATTATACCTATATCATTTATTAATGGTTTATTCTTTAATATCTTATTATTTGATATATTATTAATCATATCGTATAAACTTTGTATAATAGGCAATGTAAATTCTGTATAAATGCCAGAAACTTTTACAATATATTCCAATGTTACTATAAAATTGAATAAATGAGAATTTGAAAGTAATTTCCAATCATAATTACTATTAAGTATAATATTTTTAGATATAATGGGAGGATTTAATAATTGTCTGCATAGAATTCTTGAGTGATGCACAGATCTATTTCTTATTTCAGTTATAGCAAATAACCAACTTTTTAAATATTTATAATGGTACAAATTCATATTATTAGTTATTAAAGTTTGTAATTTTCTTTCAGAAGAAGAATAAAATTTTGATAATGTACCAAGACTCATTATTTCTACACTTATCCAGATTGGTATTTTAGGATAATTTAAATATTCATTTTTATAGTGGTTAATGAATATCTCTTTTGAACGTTCAACTTCTTTATTTATTTCATTATTTACATTATAATATTTCATTAAATTATAATTAGCAAATGGATCATTATTATATACATCTAAAAAATTT
>CASEHG010000136.1 GCA_949287565.1 uncultured Brachyspira sp. | reverse complement strand
TAATCATCCAAGTATTTTCGCAAAGTACGGATATATTCATTATCCAACCAATCACTTCTATCCCAGTCTTTAAAGCGAATGTCATTGAGTGTCTTTTTGGTATTAATAGTATCTGTTGTTTGTAAAGTTGTATCAATATTTTGGAGTGTTGAGGACTTTTGTTGGTTACAAGCAGATAACGCAATTGTTAGACCTTGTAATGATAGCACGTATAATCGTTTCATAATGTATTGTAATATTAATTAGCTTATAGCATCACAAATATATGTAGCCTGTTTTATAGGTGCAGGGCTTCCAACCTCTTTGCGACAAATATTAGCAAAGTTTATAAGGTGCATCTTGCAGAATTTTATTTCATTTTCACTTGCTGTCATTTTAGTTTTCTGAATAATACTATCAAGCCCAATTGAGAAAACAAATGTTTCTGTCTGTTGCAAAAAATGTTGTAATGGAAAATCTTGTGGAACACAATCAGACCCTTTCCCTAATGCTATATATAAAAGAAAAATACTATCAAGTTTCATTTTCATATAAGTTCCGCATTTGTCATATTGGCAACTTTTTAATATAAGAGTAAGAAAACTCGCATAACAAGTAAACATTTCATCTGTTAATGGAACTGTTGTTGTGTAATTCTTTTCTTGTTCTATCGTATTTTTAGTACAAGTTTCATTTGGGTTATCTATATTCTCTACACGTTCTATTTCATATATTCTACTTGAATATGCTAAAAACATTGGTAATCCAGGACACCATAAAAGGAAAATAATTGCTGATAAAAAGTTACTGACAAATACTAATGATAATGCTCCGCCAATTAATCCAATAAGCGAAGATAAAGCCACCCAAAAAGTATTCAGTTTATTCCTATTGATTATCAATAAGATAGTTGAAATAATACAAACTGTGTATATAATTTGTAACATGATAATAGAAATATTTGTAAAATAGAATATATTTATTACGATTGGAATGAATCACATAATCTATAATATTGAATTATATTATTTGTTGTTCCTTTTATTATTAACGTTGAATAACCTATAGTTAATAACTGTCTTACAAGTTCATCGTTTGCAAGAAAAGTTTGAGCAAATTCTTCCACTTCATTAATAGTGATACCACTGTCATTTTTAATCTTTAATTCCAGACCATTTAAGCGTTTAGAACTCATATCATGGTTATCTTCCATTCTTCCAACTGTAGAATGTGCTTCGTAAAGTCTTTTAAGTTTTCCAGATATGAATAAATCGTAGAATTGCTTGTTGATTTCATCTATAAATGTAGATTTCACAAATGAGCCATTTAACAATGCTCCACATATAGATTTTAATGTTATTGAATGGGCATTTTCTAAGGAAACAGATTTTATTTTTTTACTGGATTCTGCAAAATATTCATCCAAAAGACTTTTAGTGCAGCTCTGGCATATTTCGTCTGTACAATATATGTCATCAGACATAAATAATATTTTATTTTTTTGTTTCTTAGGTATAAAGCCATATTTCATTAAAAAATCCCTTCTATTTGCTTTAGCTTCTGAATGACAACAGCAGATAACCAAATATTGTGCCCAAGAAGCAAGTTGTGATTTATTTTGTTCTGTCAAGTGTGGTAGGACCTCAATTGGATTTTCATTTTTCTGTTTCCATTCAGCTATGACCTTTTCAAGAATTTCTTGTTTTATCTCATAATCAGTAACCATATCTTTGTATCTTTCAAGATGATTTAAATCCTGAATACGATTTTTATTATAGCCGTTTTCAATGGCTTTTCTATAATCATTAGATTCAAATCCGATATTAATTACTTTTTCAAAGATTAAAAATCTTGCACAAGCCATTTCTATTGGACTGTATGTTTTTTCGGGTCGAATTATTTTTTCCATATGTAGTATTTATTATTTTAAGTATGTGTTTTTTAATATAAATTCTCATTACTAATAAACATACCCAGACTTTATTTGGTATAAAACATTGGTACCTTATTAAAAATCTAATTAGGCTAAATTTGTTCTGAATATATATAAATTCCGTTACGGAGGTTCTAAGTGATTTTTGTAAAATCTCATCTCTTCTTTCTTTAATAGGAATTTAGAAAATAATTTCAAATAAGCAGATAATTGTAACTTTATTAATATAGTTCACTTATAAAGTTTGGAGATAAATACCATTATTCATGTTATTTTACTTTGTACTATCAGCCCCCAGAAATAGTGTTTTTAAGTATAATAGGTTATATATAAAAAGGCATGGGAACTATTGAATACTACTGTTATGAGGCTCTGGACTGCCCTTGCAAAAGTAATAGACAATAGCCCATGCCTCATGAGGTATATATAAGAACATATATACGACACGAAAGCATGAGCCCCTTGTTCTACTATTCTTTTGCAATGAAATTGTCCAGATTTC
>CASEHG010000135.1 GCA_949287565.1 uncultured Brachyspira sp. | reverse complement strand
GCCTCTTTATCATAACTTGCATCAGCATTATAATCCAAAGCTGGAAGTACAAAAAGTTTAGACCTTGCCTCTATTATATCTCTTGCACTTTTATACATATATTTGTAATCTTTATTATCATATAAATCGCTTATAAGAAGAACTATAGTTTTATCAGGTATAGTTGTAATCTTTTTTGCATATTCCAAAGCCATTACAATATCAGTACCTCCACCCAACTGTACTTTAAATAATACATCAATAGGATCTTTTACACTGTCGCTTAAATCAACTATAGAAGTATCAAATATTATAAGTTTTATTGATAAATATGGGAGGTTTGAAAATATAGAGGCCATTATTGCAGAATATATAACTGAATCAAGCATAGAACCGCTTTCATCTATTAATATTATTATATGCCATGGATTATATTTTTTTATGTTTTGATTGAAATATAATTTATCTACAAAAATAGTTTTATCTTCTATGTTATAATTTTTTAAATTATTTCTTATTGTTTTTTTTACATCAAGATTTTTAAATATTTTATTTTGAGTAGTGGAGTTCGGAAGTTTTTTTCCATAGAAAACTTTTTTTATATCACTTTCCATTTTATTTTTTATTTCATTTACAACTTTTCTTACTATATCATAAGCAAGTTTTTTAACATTGCCATTCATCATATCTTTAAATGTGAGAATATTTTTTAAAAGCTCCATATTAGGCTCCATCTCTTTTAAAATATTCTCATCAGTAATCATTTCAGTAAGATTATATTTTTCTAATGCATGAGTTTGCATGATTTCAACTGTTTTTTTTGGAAATAGCTTTTTTACCTTAGCAACCCAAGTAGGAACAGTTAAAACACTTGCCCCCTTTCCGCCTCTCTGTTTATCATTATTTTCAAAATCAGCGTATCCTGCTTCTTTGCTGTATTCTCTATCATATAAAAAACCTAATGATTGATCCATTTCAGCATACTCTCCGTCAAGCTTTAAATTATCTTCAGCGAAACTTCCGAGTATTAAACGCCATCTATTTATATTTTTATTATCTACATTATTACTCATATAGTAATAATAAAATAAATAAATAAAAAATCAAATCTTTTTATGCTGTAAAATTTATTCTAATTCCCCACCCTCTATGCTTTCTGCTTTATTTTGTCATTTTAGTATTTATTTTCTTATATGATTTAATAAGAAATTATAGCACCCACCCAAGCTTTTTTAAGTTTTTTTATCTTTACATATTTGATATTGTTTTGTTTTTATAAAGTTAGAGAGAAAATATTTTAAAAAATAAAATAATATGCTAAAAAAATTTACAATTTCAAATTACAGATCTTTTTATGATGAGGCTGTCTTGGATTTAACCGTTAATATTACTGGAGAAAATGAATGCCGATTTATAAAAAAGATAAATAATGAGTATATACTGAAACAAATATATTTTGTCAAAAATTATTTTATTATTTTTATTATTTGTGGGGACTAGCCCCCACACCCCCACTTCTTTTGTTGCCACAAAGAAGCAAAAAGGCTATATTTGAACTTAAATGTAATAAATTATTTTACATGTAAGACAATTTTAGTATTATTTAGCACTAATTTTATATTTGCACTTTTTGCAACTTTTTGCGGCGGGAAAAAGTTGAATAAAAAAATTGACAAACTTAAAAATTTTCAGTATATATCAAAATTATGTCTTTTATACGGATATAACGGCTCTGGTAAAAGTAATTTAATTAATGCTTTAAAATTTATTCTTTATTCTAATAACGGCTATATAACTTCAAGCGATGACAGTATAAAAAAACTTTTAGACCCTAATATGATTCATGGCAAAAATGATAAAAGCAGATTCTGTTTGGAATTTTACTCTAATGATGAATGTATATTATATTTGTATGAATTAGTATTGGATAATGAAAATAAAAGAATATATTCAGAAAAATTCATTAAAAATAATGATATTATAGTATTTGAAAGAGAATTAAATAATATCAAATACGGCATATTTAATTATAATAAATATATTCCAGATACAAATACATTTTTAAGTTTTATAAATGATGAAAAAATAGATGAATACAGAGAAGAAGTAAATTATTATCTTTCATTATTTAAAAATTTATGTTTCTTATTTCCATTTACAAATGAGGCTGACTTTTCTTCTTATGCTATAGTAGAAGCTTTCGATTATTTCAATAAATATAATATTTGGTATATATATAAAAAACTATTATCTTTTATTGATATAGATGATTTGAATATAGAAGAAGGCATGTCTAAAAATGAATTTTCTTTCATTATAGATAATAAAAGGCTTGTGTCAAAACATGATAGTTATAAAAATGATTTTGATGAAGTAGAATCAGAAGGAACTAAAATTTATGCTATTAATTTGATTTATATATTAGTTTCTCTTATTAATGGCACATTATCTATAGTTGATGAATTTAATGGAATACAATCAGAATTACTAGAATTTGTTGTAAATTTATTCGGCAGCAATGTTTTTAATAAAATTCACCCAATAGAAACAGATACTTCTCAGCTTATACTTTCAACTCATGATTCATCTCTTATGAGCATTGAAGGAACTATGCTTTATAATTATTTTATAACAAATAAAGAAAATAATATAAGCAGTATTTACAGAGTCGATGATTTATCTAAAACAAATAATAATTTAAATATTAGCAATTTAGAAAAAGAGTACAGAAAAAATAGATTAGGACTTACAAAGAAAAAAATAAATATATTTTAATGATTAATATTTATATATATATAATGAACCTCTGTTATCATAAGGAGCTTCAGCAGAATTAATTTTGAAAGCAGTATTACAATCTTCTATAGATTTATCGAAATATTTTTTATCACCAGAGTTTTTATATTTAGTAAAATACAAAGCACTTCTATTGTTAAGAGCATATATATTATTATAATCTATTTTTATAAGTTCATCATAATCATTTAAAGACCTTGAGAATATGTTTTCATCCCCGCCTATTTTATATTTTACAGAATATAAAGTTGCTCTATTATTGAGAAGCTCTACATCCAAATGATTAGCAGATAAAGCATCATTAAATATAATCAAAGCAGTTTCATAATCTTCTTCTGATTTCTTTAATTCATATCTTACAGAATATAATATTGCTTTGTTGTTTGATACACTTTCATTATTTGTGTATAATGATAAAGCATATTGAAAATATTCATTTGCTTTTTTGAAATATTCATCTTTATTTTCTCTGCCGTACATTTTTGTATATAATATACCAGCACCATTTAAAGCTAAATGATTTCTATCATCTAATTGAAACATCTTCTCTATTATTTCTAATGCCTGATCATCTCTGGAGCTTTTCATTTCTTTTACTAACTTTTTATACATTTCCTCTATCTCAAGTCTTATTACCTCACTTGAAGATGAATCAATCATACTTCCTATAGGATTAGAAGGTTTTTGAATATCCTCCTTAACATTATCATTTACATTATTAATAGGCGGACTGACATAAGATGTATTATTTATATTGTTATTAGTAAAATTAATTACAAGAGTTAATATAAACATAAGAACAGCTATGAATAATAAGGCATATGTAGTTGTTCTTACATTATTTTTCATTGTATAGTCTACAGAAAATTTAAGGGAATTAAAATGCGGTGTGATACCTAATCTTACCTGTTCTTTAACCAAATTAGTAAACTCATTTGCTATGGCATAATTATTCAACTCTTCTTTAAAGTAAAGAGTCATCATATCCATATATTTACTTTCCATTCTTAAAGAAAGTGAGTTAGTAAAGTTTTCGAGTTCTCTTCTAATTCTATTTTTTGTACCTACACTATATATATTATATGTAATAGAGAATACTAAAAGCATTATTGGGAATAGTATCAATATAATTAAATTGAGTTTTCTTACAGTTTTTTCCTTCATTTCTTATAAAAAACCTTCTTTCTATTACATTATTTATATTTTAACATATTTATTCAAATAATCAATTTTTATCCGCGTCTGAGAGGAATCGAACCCCCAACCGGCGGAACCGAAATCCGCTGCTCTATCCAATTGAGCCACAGACGCTCTTAGTATTGTTATAATTATCGGCAATTATGAACTATAGTTTACAAACTAGAGATAAATCTTAATAACAATATTTGGCATAAAAATCTAATCAGCATTAGATATAAATATACACTAATTAAAAACTATTATTTTACAAATGCTCTTTTAATAACCTTAAAACTAAACATACATAATAGTATATTAATATATGAGAAAATATCAAGTTATATTAAAATTAATATGTTTTTTTATTTAACATAGGGACAAATCTCAAACCAATCTGTACTCCTATATCAAAACTATCAATCCTATAATTTTCCTTCGATCCTTTATATGATAGTCCTATATCATACCCAAAATACGCACCTAAATTGAAGGCTAATTTACTAGTAAAGAAAAAAGAATAATCAAATGTAAATTTAAAATAACCTATAACAGATGATAAATAATCAGAAGATTTATAATTTTTTTTCATATTCTCCTCTGATTTTATTGAATATCCAAACATATTTATAGTTTTTATAGTTTTATTTTCGCTTATTCCTGAAAATGGTATTTTTACTCCCCCTCCTATACCTAAAGAAAACCCTTCGAAATTAAACTTTGGAAGAAGCCCTATTTGAAAACTATGCATATATAAACTATTTTCTATATTATATTCTTCACTTCCTCCAAATGCAGAAATACTATAATATACTGAATATTTAAAACTGTCGTAACCATATCCTAGATCGGCTAAAACACTTAATCCGAATTTATCAAAAGCAAACATATAACCAATCTGAAAATTTACACCAACATCAAGTCCTGCTTTAGTATTAATTTGAGGCTCACTTCCTATTGATTCAACCTCTCCGTTAAATATTCCTAAAGAAGCTCCTAAAGGTACATTTACTACTAATTCAAAACTGTCTGCTGCAAATAATTTTATATTAAATATTATAATAATAATTAATAATATTCTCTTCATAACAAATCCAATATAACTAATATATAAAACTATAAAATAAAAGTACGCATATATAAAAATCAAATATTAATATCAAACTCTATGGCTAAATTTGAATCCTAAATCATACCCCAAAACAAAAGCCATACTGTCATTAAAGAATAAAAAATAATAGAATGCCATCTAAAATAACCTATAAGAGTTTTTATATACTTAATTACCTTGTTTCGGTACAATTTTAATCATATCTAAGATCCTAAACTGTCAATTTTATTATTATTTAAATATTTAATAGAATCTCCTATATTAAATAAACTACGAAATTGAAATCAAAATTTTCTGTAAGTTCGACATAACCCATAACATCGCTAAATAGTAATGTCAACATATTTTACTAGATAAATATTTTAATGAAATATATTAGAAAAAGAAATGGGCGAAAGACGGGACTTGAACCCGCGACATCCAGATCCACAATCTGGCGCTCTAACCAACTGAGCTACATTCGCCATTTAAACATTAAAAAGAGTTATTATTTTTTATCATACTAAAAAACCGATGTATGCGCGCCAGACAGGAATCGAACCTGTAACCTACTGCTTAGAAGGCAGTTGCTCTATCCAATTGAGCTACTAGCGCATTCGGGATGGTGAGACTCGAACTCACAACCCCCTGCTCCCAAAGCAGGTACGCTAACCAATTGCGCTACATCCCGTTAATTTATGTGTGTTGATTATATACTAATTATATTTTTTGTCAACATTATTTTTTAATATAATCTGTTTAAGAGCCACAGATATTGCACACTTTTAGTTTAAAAAAAGTAGGTATCCCTTATAATTTAAATTTCTAGAAATAAACAAAAAGGAATACCTATGCAACAATATAATACAGAACAG
>CASEHG010000134.1 GCA_949287565.1 uncultured Brachyspira sp. | reverse complement strand
CTCGCAAGCCTTCTCATCAACTTTTATAAAACTTTGAAGTCTTGATAAAGCATATATGTATACAGTAAGTAAATCTTTAAATTCTATATTTTCTTTAGTGAAATCAAAATCAGAAATATTTCCTAACAAATATCTAAAAGTATTTCTTATTTTTCTGTAATTGTCAGCAATAGCCTTCATCATGTTATCACCAACACGTGCATTGTGAGTGAAGTCTTCACTTATACACCAAAGTCTTAATATATCAGCACCGTATTTGTCAATAACTTCTAAAGGTGAAACAACATTGCCTGCACTCTTATGCATAGCTCTGCCTTGTTCATCTAAAGTCCAACCATGAGTTACAAGCTCTTTGTATGGAGGTACTCCTCTTATAGCTATAGAAGGCCAAATTGCAGCTTGGAACCAACCTCTGTATTGATCGCCTCCCTCTAAATATATATCAACAGGGAAAACTCCGTCTAAATCTTTATTAGTTTTCTGTGCCGCAAAAGATGATACACCAGAATCGAACCAAACGTCCAAAATATCTTGCTCTTTATCAAAATCACAGCTTCCGCATTCACATTTAGTGCCTTCAGGAAGTAAGTCTTTAGCCTCTAATTCAAACCAAACATCCATTCCTTTAGTTTTTACTATTTCAGCAAAATGTCTTGTAGACTCAGCAGTTAATAAAGTTTTTCCGCACTTCTTACAATAGAATGCAGGTATAGGAACTCCCCAAGAACGCTGTCTTGATAAACACCAGTCAGGACGATTTTCAAGCATTTTCTGCATTCTATCATGTCCCCAAGTTGGATACCATTTAATATTATCTAAAGCTTTAACTGTTCTTTTATCTATATTATCATGTGTCATATTCATAAACCACTGAGAAGTAGCTCTGAATATCAATGGATTTTTACATCTCCAGCAAATAGGATAACTGTGAGTAACTTTTTCTTTATGATATAATGAACCGTTATTTTCAAGTATCTCTACTACTTTAGGATTAGCATCTCTTACTTTCATTCCCTGCATTTCTGGGAAATCGCTTGTATATCTTCCAGCTTTATCTACTGGACAATATATTTCAAGTCCGTAATTCATACCTGTTTGATAGTCTTCCATACCATGACCAGGTGCTGTGTGAACAATACCAGTACCAGCAGTAGCCTCAACATAATCAGCAAATACAACAGCAGATTTTCTGTCTTTTATGAATGGATGAGCTATTTCAAGTTTTTCAATCTCTTCCATAGATACAGGAATCATATCTCTGCCTTCTGCTTTCATGTCTTTTTTAGATAGAACTGTATCAACTAAAGAAGTTGTCATTATTGCATATCTTCCATCTATTTCAACTGCAACATATTCTAAATCTCTATTGAAAGCACAAGCCATATTTGAAGGCAATGTCCAAGGAGTAGTAGTCCATATCATAACATCAACATTACCATCTAATTTATCATTGATTTTATTTAGTACTGGGAATCTTACATAAACGCTTGTAGAAGTATGATTATCATCGTATTCTATTTCAGCAGCAGCCAATGCAGTTTCACATTCCATACACCAGTGAATAGTTCTTAAGCCTTTATATATGTAACCCTTCTCTACTAATTGTGCAAATACTTCAACTATTTCAGATTCATATTCAGGCGACATAGTAAGATAAGGATTTTCCCAATCTCCCATTACACCAAGTCTTTTAAACTCTTTTCTTTGAATATCAATATATTTCTGAGCATAAGCACGGCATTTTTTTCTCATTATAAATTTAGAAGTTTCTTTATATTTATCTCCTAAACTCTCCTGAACCTTTAATTCTATAGGCATACCATGACAATCCCAACCAGGAACATAAGGAGAATCGAAACCTTTAGCAGATTTATATCTTACAATAATATCTTTAATAATTTTATTCAATGATGTTCCAATATGAATGTCTCCATTCGCATAAGGCGGTCCATCATGTAAAATACATTTAGGAGCACCTTTTCTTAATTCTCTAAGTTGTTGATAAAGTTTTTCATCTTCCCATTTTTTTATTATTTTGGGCTCTTTTTCCTTTAAACCTGCTTTCATAGGAAAAGCGGTTTTAGGCAAATTGATAGTAGAACTATAATCCATCTTATTTTTTGCTCCATTGATTAAATTTTTCTTTAATAAAATTTTACTACTTTATAAAGATATTCAATTCTATACTATAAGTAGGAATTTTACAAGTTATTATTGTATATTAATTTTTATTATATTGACAAAAATACTAATAAATATATATTATAAAAAAGAATATAATGAGGAATCAATGTTTAATAAATTAATTAAAGAAATACAT
>CASEHG010000133.1 GCA_949287565.1 uncultured Brachyspira sp. | reverse complement strand
TATAATTTATATAAAGAATAATTTTTTAATACTAGAATAAAGATATAAAAGCGAGCCGAAGCCCTTAACTTAATTTATTAAGTTAAGCCTTTAGGCGTAGGCGAGCATAACAATAATAATAAATAATTTAAAGTATTAAAAGCTAACTATAAAAATTGTGAGCATCCGGCAAGTTTACTTGTCGGAGTATTTATGTGAACAATTTTTATTAGCAATAATAGGAGTTCTATGAGTAAAGTTGCTGTAATAAAATGTGAAAATTATGATTTAGAAGAAGTTAAATCTGCTATTGAAAAAGCTATAGATTTGATTGGAGGAATAGATTTATTTGTTAAAGAAAATGATAAGGTATTGCTTAAACCTAATTTTCTAGCTGCTGAAACCTCTGAAAGATCTGTAACAACTCACCCAGTAGTATTTGAGTCTGTTGTATCTATACTTCAGGAAAAAACTAAAAATATTTCTTATGGAGATTCTCCTGGAATAGGTAAGGGCAGCAGTGTTGCATTGAAGTCCGGTATAGATGAAATAGCTAATAAATTGAATGTTAAATATGCTGATTTTGAAGAGCCTGTAGGTGTTACTTATGATGACGGAGTACAGGAGAAAAGTTTTACTATAGCAAAGCCAATACAGGAAGCTGATGTAATAATAAGTTTACCAAAATTAAAATCACATGCTCTTACAACTATGACAGGAGCTGTAAAAAATCAATTCGGGTGTATACCAGGATTTAGAAAAGCTGAATATCATTTGAAGCTTCCAGATTTTGAAGATTTTTCTACTATGCTTCTTGATTTGAATAAACTTGTTAATCCAAAACTTTATATAATGGACGGAATTCTAGCTATGGAAGGAAACGGACCTAGAAATGGAAACCCTAGAAAAGTTAATGCTTTAATAGTTTCAAATGATGCTGTAGCTTTGGATTATGTTGCTTCTCAAATAATATCATTCGATTATAATAGTATACCAACTTTGAAAATGGGATTTAAACATGGATTTTCAAATAAAGAGGAAATAGAAGTTGTCGGCGATGGTATAGAAAGCGTAAAGGTAACAGATTTCAAAAAGCCTCATAAAGGAATAGGTATAGGAAGAAGTTTAATGAAGTTAAGTAAATTCCCTATAATTAAAAGACTTTTTGCAACTATAATACCTAAACCTGTAATAGAAAAAAATAAATGTGTAAAATGCGGTGTTTGTGTAAAGGTTTGTCCTGTAACACCATTAGCTCTTAATTTTGATAAAAAAGGTAAGGATTATCCACCTGAATATTATTATAAACATTGTATATCTTGTTATTGCTGCCAGGAATTATGCCCTCATAAAGCTATAGTATTAAAAAGAAAATTTTAAAATAAAAAATATCATACTTAATTAAATGATTAAGTATGATATTTATATATTGTTTTTTATTTATTGAACATCAATTCTAACTGTCTTATCTATATAACTAGAAGGTATATTGTTTAGAGCTTTTATTTTTGATATCATATCATCTCTGCAGTCTTTACCTGTCATATTAACATTCTGTCCTTTCTGAGTAATATTAACATAATCACTGCTGCTATATATGAATGAAGATAAAGCTACTCTGTATGATTGAGATTCATTGATAGCTATACCATTTAATTTAGCAGATATTAAATCTCCATTGCTGCTATATCTAACTTCCATTCCTTTTGACATCTGAAGGAAACTTCCGCCGGAATTTTCTGGAATTACTGTACTTTTTTTGCAGGCTACTCTTAGTAAATCAAGTATATCTTTTCCTGTTAATGTAACTAATATTACTTCATTATCATATGGCGAAACTGTCATTATATTTGCTAATGTTATATCGCCTTTAGTAAATCCAGCTCTTATTCCTCCGCCATTGATAAACACTATATCAGCCTTATCTCCTTCCTGATTAGAATCATATATCAAATCGCATACGAAATTTCCTAAAGGTGTAGATTTAGATCTGATTTCCATAACATTATAATTTAAATCTTCTGATAAAGTGCCTATTCTAACATTAGATTCCTGTTCCACTTGAGCTTTCATTTCATTAACTAAAGCAAGCATATCAGCATCTTGTTCTATACTGCTATCCATTGTTACTAATTTATAATTAAAGCCAGATATATTTCCATTATAAGCATTTAAATTTATATTTCCTAAATACTGGCCATAAGATCCAGCCTGTACTATAGGTGTGCCATTAACTATATCAGCATTTTGAAGCACTGTATGAGTATGTCCGCCTATTATAACATCAAAAGTATTAGGCATAGCATTAGCAATTTCTATATCAACATTATATCCAGCATGGCTTAAAAGTATTGTAACATCATTGGTTGTGTTTAAAGGAATTTCTGTCATAAAGTTTTTTAATGATTGTATTTCATCTTCAAATATTAAATTTTGAGTATATTGAGGATTGTATCCTGCATTCTTTACTGTTACACCTACTACAGCAATTTTTATGCCGTTTATATTAGTTATCATATAAGGTTTAGCATAATATCTATTGTCTGATTTATTTTTTATATTTACTGAGATAGTAGGAAATTTTCTGTCTTTTATTATTTGATTAAAATTATCAAGCCCATAATCTACAAAATGGTTTCCAACTGTTGCAGCACCCACTCCAAGATTATTCATAATTCTAACTTCATCTTGTCCTTTGAAAACTGTGGAATAAATGCTTCCCGTAATGGTATCTCCTGCATGAAGAACTAAAACATTATTATTGGTTGCTTTTACCTGTTTAATATAAGCAGCTCTTCTTGCAGCTCCATACATACCGTTTTCTTCTTCATCTTTTCCATGAGTATCATTCATATGAATTATTATAAGGTTTCCGCTATCTTTAGGGTGTAAAATATTATTTTTTTGACATGACAATATTGTTATTAATATAAAAATTAAAATAAAATAAATTTTTTTCATAATAGTTATTCTCCATATTGTTTCAATACTATATTATATTGATTAATTGTCAATTATATAAGGAATACATTGTTATAAAAAATAAAAAAACACGGCTCATAAATAAAGCCGTGTATATTTTTGTATATTAAACAAGGAGTTAATTAGTGTCTTTATAATTATTTAACTTTACTAAGATATTTATTTTCTGTGTCATCTGCAAGCTTATATATTTTTTCTTCGTCTATAGTGATAATTTTTCCTTTTTCCACAACAACTTTTCCATTAACAACAGTATAATCAACGGTATTCTTCCAGCCTATAGTGCCGAATAAAGATTTAGGATCGAAATTAGCACCTACCATTTCCAATTTTCTCATATCTATCATAAATAAGTCGCCTGCTTTTCCTATTTCTAAACTTCCTATATCATCTCTGCCTAAAACTTTTGCACCTCCATTTGTTGCAATTTTTAATATATCATAGGCACTAGGAGCTTTATCACTTGAATTAAGTCTATGAAGCAAATAACATACTCTCATTTCCTCAAGTAAACTAGAACCGTCATTGCTTGCACTTCCATCAACTGCCAAACCTACAGGAACACCTAATTCAAGCATTTCAGGTATTCTGCAAACTCCGGAACTTAATTTCATGTTTGATATAGGACAATGAGCTACACCTGTTTTTGTATCAGCCAAATATTTTAATTCTTTTTCATTAAAATGTATCCCATGAGCATACCATACATCTTCACCAACCCAGCCAAGAGATTCCATATATTCCAAAGGACGCATATTGAATTTTTCTCTTACAAAAACTTCTTCATCTTTAGTTTCGCATAAATGAGTATGAAGCCTTACTTTCAAATCTCTAGCCAAAACAGCAGACTGCTTTAATAATTCTCCTGTAACATTGAAAGGAGCACAAGGAGCTAATGCCACCATGTTCATAGAATATTTTGAGCTGTCATGATATTTTTCAACTACTCTCTGACAGTCTTTTAGAATATCATCTATTGATTGAACCACAGAATCAGGAGGAAGTCCTCCGTCTTTCTTACTCAAATCCATACTTCCTCTTGAAGCATACATTCTTATTCCCAAATCTTTAGCAGCAGCAAATTGAGAATCCAATATTCCTTCTGCATTGTTATTAGGAAATAAATAATGATGATCAAAACATGTTGTGCAGCCTGTTTTTAATAATTCGCCCATTGCTGTCATAGAACTATAATACACAACATCATTATTAAGATTTTTCCATATTTCGTATAGATTAGTAAGCCATTCAAATAATTCCATATTCTGAACCTGAGGAAGATTTCTAGTGAATATTTGAAATAAATGATGATGAGTATTTATAAGTCCCGGATACACAAAACAGCCTTCAGCGTCAATTACTTTATCTGCATTTTTTTCTTCTTTTGTTTCTTTACCGATATAAGTTATAACTCCATTTTCTATAAATAAATTACTGGAGCTATGAAACGTATCATTATTATCACATGTAACTATAGAAGAAGCATTTTTGATAAATAGACTAGACATATATTGATACCTCCGTTAATTAAAATAAGGCACAAAAACTTATAGTCAATTATTGAGGTAATTGGTAGAAACGTTCAGCCATATTATGAACTTATATAAGCTGTATAGTTATTGCCTAGTTGCATTATAAAATATTTTATTTTTATGTCAATTCATAATTAATTTTTATTTAAATAATGAAAATAATACAGGTATTATAAAACATGCTATAAAAGCCCATATACCATAAATATATATAAAAAATACTGACTTAGTATCTCCAATGGTTATTTCTTTTATATTTGGAATATCATCAGTTTTTTTGAATATTATTAGTATAGACTTTATATTAAAAAATGTTATGAAAATCAAATTACCTAGCATAATTAAATTTGTACCTATTAATGTTATTTTATTTGGGCTTATACCGTATTCTATTAATCTGTACAAAGAAGAAGTTAATACTAATATATCAAAAATAATAGCTATTATAGGAAGAACTAAATATACTGCTTTAGTGAATATACTTGATTTATAATCTATTCTTATGAAGAACATATTTAATACAATTATAGCAAGCATAATATTATAAAGTATAAAACTTACTCTGTTATCATAAGGACTTATATCAGGCATTAATAGAAGAATCAAAAGTATAAATATAAATAATAAACTAAAAGGCATTAATATTCTTGATAAATATATAGAAATATTAGTTTTCATCTTCCTATAAACTATATATACTAAAAAAGGAAATATTGAACTTAAGAATGATATTGATAATAATATTAATTTAAATATAATTTTTTCATCTAAGCTGCTGATAATATCTTTTATTAAAAATATAACTATCGCTGCAAATATTCCAAATACTGTTGATACTATGCCTGCTATCAAGCCTGCAAATATTAATATATCTGCAGAG
>CASEHG010000132.1 GCA_949287565.1 uncultured Brachyspira sp. | reverse complement strand
TAAAACAAATTGTAATTATAATTTAGATAACATTTAATATCTTTAGTTAGGTTATTAGAATATCCAATTACTAGTGGATTAAATATTTCTATACTAGTATCTTCTAAATCAGGATTACATATATTTGAACTATTTATTAAATTGTTATCCCAAGAATCTAAAACATAACATATAAATTTTGTTTGATCTTTCTTTTCTAAATTATCTAAACTTTCCATTAATTTTTTAACCATTACATTCATTTTTATCCCATCCATTTAAGCCATATTTAATACCATTTTAAGAAACATTATTTTTTAGCATTAATAACTATTCAAAAGAACATATAAAGTTTCTTAAAACCTAAATTACATATAAATAACACTATTTTCTTGTTTAACTATTAATCACTTAAAAAAATAATTTTTGCAAGCATTTTTTATTAATTTTTTTTACTTTTTGGTTTTATCGTTTTTATCAATTATTTTTAGTTATTAATACTTAAGTTATTTATTACATCTACTTATCCGTAAATGGTAAATCTATATGACCTAACTGGGTATGTGGATTTTCATAAACTTCATAATCATAATAAAATTTACCTAATGAATTTTGTTTTCTAATAAGTTTTAAATATCCATTATCTTTTAATTCTTTAATAGCAGTATCTACCGCCATTTTACCTTCTTTACATAATGAACATAATCCTTCATTACTAAATTGCCAATTATCAGGTAAACTTAATATAATGGAAAACAAACCTTTAGCTTTTAAAGATAAATTCTTATCTTTTAAATGATAATTACTCATCTTAGTATAATTAAATAATTTTTCTTCTCTATAAAACATAATCTTTCTCCTTTCTCTTAATTAATTTAAGAAATAAAAAAAGCAACCATTTAAAGTTGCTCAATAAGCTCAAAACACTTTTCAATTTTTTCTACTATTTTCTTTTTATACTTACGTTGTTAATTTCATCAGGAGTGACTGTGTTATCTATTTTGTTTAAACAATGCCCCTGAAAATTCATAAAATTTTTGTAACTTTCACTATCAAGAAAGACTACTTCTTCATCAGAGTAACCAATTAATTTATATCCATAACTTTTTAGTTCTTTTACAGAAACAGGGGAATAATATTGAATTTTATCATTTCCTATGTCTTTTTTTCTAAATACTCGAATTTGAAATTTTTCCATCTTTTCACCTCACAAAAATTATATCACTAAATGTATTTTTTTACAAATTGTATTTTAAATATTAATTTCAATTTTTTATTATAAAATTAAATGAATAATTTATTAATAAAAAATATGTGCATCACTTTTTACTATTTTTTGTATAAAATACCTGTACTTTTTCGAATGGGCATAAGAAGAACGACACCACAATATAATTAATTGCTTATAATATATAGAAAATTAATGGTGTCTTACTATTTTTGCACTTGCAAAAATGATGCGCATTTAATATAAATTTGCATCACAATACTCTTTAAGAACTTATATTTAAACAAATTTTATGATGCAAAAAATGCATCACAATGCTTTTTTGAAAAATAAAAGTGCATCACAATATTTTTATCACTTCCTTTCTTCCAATAAAAATCCACGTCTAAAGGCGTGGTTTTTATCATTGGCCTATAAGGCCTATTACTGGCAGCCCACATTTGTGGGCTTTTTAATACGCCAATCGCCTTTGCAACTATTACTTACCCGTAAACGGGTCTTTATATTCTTT
>CASEHG010000131.1 GCA_949287565.1 uncultured Brachyspira sp. | reverse complement strand
GTTATTCCCATTAAACCCAAATGAGATGAAGAATATTTTAAATAATACCAAGAAGTATAATACTGAGGCTCTTTTAATAAATCTATTGATTTAGTATCTGTAATAAAACCTATTGAATGAGTAATACTACCCTGATAAAAATTAAGCTCGGTATTATATAAAGCCTCATAATCATTATAAAGTACGCTTTCACCAACAAACATATACTGCCTGTTGAAACCTTCTCCAAAATGGAATTTTCTCTTTCCTATATAAAAGCCTAAAATTTCATTTATATAATTAAATTGTATTTCATCAAATGTAAAAGACAAATATGCCTTATTATCATGCTGTTTTATAAGATTTCCATTATCATAAATAAGTTCTCTATTGTCTTTTGTGTATATTCTAATTGCAGGCTTGAATGAAAAATAAAAATTATTATTAAGATATTCAAAGCCTAAATAAAAATAAGTATCATTACTTAATATTGAATTTGGTATATATTGGCTTTCTTTTAAATCTATATAATCGAAACTGTTTTTTATACCGAATTTAGGTGTTATATCGGCGAATGCTATGGAGGATAAAGCAAATATAAAAAAAGTTAAATATATTTTTGTACGATGCATTTATTACCAAATGTTTTTATTATTATTTAAATAAATTAAAAAGCATTTTCATGTTCTCACTTCTGAAATAGGAACTTGATGAACTTGAAGGCTCTATTTTAGATATATTACATACCGTGCTTGCATTAGTATTAATAATCAAATTATAAAATTCCATATCATTAAAATAATTATCTTTAATTTTGTATATACCTCTTTTCAATACTTTTCCGCTATTATCAAAAAAGTCTATACTATATCCTCCGGCAATTTTTTTAAGTGTAGCTTTAGCATAAGGTACGCTTCTATTTTTCTTTACTAAATTTACTTCTTCATCACTCACAACTTTATCAAGTTTATAATCATCAGTAAAGTTTATAGACATTAAATCGTTCATATTAGCAGCACCTGTTACAACATAGCTTCCTGAAATTTTTAAAGGAGAAACCTGATTCTTTGACTGCACAAAATATCCCTGATTATTAGCAAGAAAAAGAGTATTATTATTTTTTAAATACATCAATTTATAGTTTTTTCCCACTATCATATCAAAATTATTAACTTTTTTTTTACCGTCTTTTATATCAGTAAAAGTGCCGGACATTTTATAATTTTTTCCATCTCTATTATAAATTTTAACAAAATCATCAAATATATTCTGACTGTACAAATTAAAAGATAAAATGCTTATTATAAATAAAATTTTAACTATTTTTTTACACATACTTTATCACCTCTATTATAGGCATTCTAATAACCTTTATTATTGGATAAATACCTGCTAGTATTGATACAGATAATACCCATACAAATATTAAAACAGTATCTTTAAATGTTAGTAATAAACTTAAAGGATAACCGTCTGTAGCACCAGGGAATTTCATTACAAAATTTGAAGCATTAAGTATACCTGAAGCACCATAAGAAATAATTATTGAAATAACAGAACTTAATACTGCCATTATAATGATTTCCAAAAATAAAAGTAAAGTTACATTTTTTATATTTATTCCTAATGCACGCATGGTACCGAATTCATTCAAACGCTCTAAAAAATTTGTTGTAAGCATTTGCATAACTGAAACAAATACTAATATACTTAATATTAATAATGCTATCAAATAATTATTAGTATTCATATCAATAACAGAAAGTAAAAATGCATTCAAATCCTTCCAATCTTTAGCCTCATAATTTAAATTATTTTCATTAAAATATTTATTAAGATCATTTTTTATTTCAGTTGCCTTTTTATAATCTTTTAAATATACGAGTAAATTATGTGCATTACCATATTCAAGACCAAATACTTCATACATAGCATTAAGAGGGCAGTAAAGAGTAATAGAATCAGCAGCACTATTATTCAAAGACATAGAACCAACCGCCATTAAAGAACCTAGATTTATACCCTCACCGAAATCTGTCATCAAATTTAAATAAGGTGTATCATCATAATTAATATTAAAAAACTCGCCCAAATCTTTGCCCAAAACCATAGTATCAATATCATCATCAAATATAGGAGTACCTGCTTTTAATGAAACTGATGACATTATTTTTGATGATTTCTCATAGGCATAACCTGAAAAGAATTTACTTTTACTTTCATTACCTACAAGTCCGCTTATATCAAGTTTTTTCTGATAATCATTAACTTCATTTATAGTATCAAGTTTTTTATAAATTGCTTCAAAATCTTTATTATTAAGCATATTGATTTTTTCGCTTTTTGTATCCCAATAAGATTTATCCGCTATTACAACAGATCCGCCGCTTGCATTAACGCTTATAATAATACCTTCTTTTGTATAATTATTATATCCGCTTATCATCATAAGAGATACGAAAGACACTATAATAAGTATCATATTTAAAATTGTTCTGGTTTTATTATACCAAAGATTATCGAATGCTAATTTTATTATATTCATTTACATATCCAAAATATATATTTAATTTTTAACATGCACATAAATAATTATATTTTATAAATTTCCATATTTATGCAAAATATCATCAACTTTTTTGACGCTCTCGCGGTGCGGACTTCGTCAAAAAGTTGCAAAAAACGCAAGTACTGAAGCCTTCTATATTATTAATAATATAGAGTAATCAGCCGCACCTATAATATTTAGCAATAGGGTGCGGGTTGCCCATATGGGCGAATATCTCCTTCTCTCATAATATATTTTTTGTCCGCATAATCTTCTATCAATTCATCATGCGAAATAAAAAATCCTATGCCGTTTCTTTTCTTTATAGTGTTTCTTATATATTCATAAATAAATTTGCTTGTTTCAGTATCTAAATTCGCACTAATCTCATCGCCGAATATATAAGGTGCTTCGCTTACTAATGCCCTAGCAATTGCAACTCTCTGTTTCTGCCCTCCTGAAAGCTGTTCAGGTTTCTTCTTTTTTAAATTATCTATTTTTAAGTTTTCTAATATTTCATTAACTTTTTTATTTATATTAGAAGAACTTTCATTTAAAAACTTAAGAGGTAACGCCACATTATCAAATACACTCTGAGTTTTCAAAAGCTCAAGCGACTGTAAAATAAGTCCTATATTTGAAAGTCTGAAATAACTTCTCTCTTTATCACTTAATTTTGACACCTCATTATCATTCCAATAAACAGAACCTTCTGTAGGAATATCTATACTTGATAATATATGAAGTAATGTACTTTTACCTGCTCCGGAAACTCCAGCCACCCATACAATTTCTCCGTCTTTTATTTCTAAATTGATATTCCTATTTGCAATTATATGATAATCTTTAGTTTTATATATTTTTGATATGTTTTCGCATCTTATCATAATTAGAAATCAGCACCCTCCGCACTCAAAAATCCGTCCTTACCTTTATCATAAGAACTTTTTAATAAATATCCGTAAAAGCCTTTAGGATACATTTTTAAAGCTTCATCTAATTCTTTAAAAGCCTTATCTGTTTCATTTACTTTCATATATGCCATAGACCTATAAATATAAGCTCTGTACACCATATAATCTGGTAAATTGCTTGTATCATTCAAAGAACTCATTATAGAATAAAAAGCTGCATTATTATAAAAACCTAAAGTAGCTATCTGCCACATTCCATATACTTGTTTTGCCCTTATATTATTTTTATCTTTTAATAGAGCCATACGAGAATATGTATACATATCAACTATAACACTATAAGGATATTGTTTATTAAAAAAGGCAAGCGAAGTAAATGAGTTTGCAAAATTAGCGAATGAAGCATAAATATCTGAAGAGCCTTTTTTGAAAACTTTATCTTTCTTAAGGTTATTGTATATCTCACCTAAAGTCTTATAATCTTCTTCAAAAGTTCCGCTTGCAATAGATACATTAGCCCAAAGAGTGTAGCATTCTATACTTAAATGCATTTTCTCTTCTTCGCTTAAATTACTGTTCTTTACTCTATTTAAAATATCCTTAGCTTCACTCGTTCTTACAAGTCTTGCTCCTGAATGGTATTCATTATTTTTATTGTCTATTTCTTTTAATATGGAATTGGCCTCGCTTGAAATCTCTCCATATAATCCGCATAAAAAGAAAACGTTAATAAAAATCAAAACAATCACTCTAAACATTTTAATTTCCTTATTTTTATATGCATCTTTCAAAATTATAATTAAATATTTTAATATAAAAAATGCAGTCTTTCGCCGTAGGCGGGCTTCGCCTGGTTCTCGCCGCAGGCGTACTTCGTATGTGCCAATACTTAACAGTACTTCCTTCGGTCGCAAAAGAACTGGGGGTGTTACGAAGTACGCAAAGCGGTGGGGCAAAGCCACCACAAGTAATAAAATTTATAAACTCAAATTTTATTATTTTTTCAACTTTTTTGACGCACACGCTCTACGAACTTTGTCAAAGTTCTGCTTCACAAAAACGCACAATCTACAGCTCTATATAATTATAATACATATTAGTATATTTAATCATATCTTAATTAAACATTCCTTTTCCTTTGGCGTTCATATCAATAATATTTTTTATAAAAGCTCCTTCTGGAAATATATCTTTTGCCATTTTCATGTACTTATCATAATTAGCTTTATCATTATTTTTAAAATAAGCCTGAGAAGTCCATAAATAAACTATATGCTTTTCCCATTTCTCTTTAGCATTGCTTTCAGCCTTTTTAAATATTGGAATTGCTTTGTCTATTCCGCCGCCTACAAATTCAGGACTATATGCTGTAAGTATTGCTTTACCCAAGAGTGAAGGAAAATGATTCGCATTAATTTTCAAAGCTTTATCATATATCTCACCTGCCTTGCCTGAAAGTTTTATAACATCATTAAATGAAGAATAATTAATAGCTCCGCTCATAACATCAGCAACAGAAGACATATAGTCAGCATCTTTTTCTGATAAAAGAGGAGTATTCTTATTTATATTATCATTCAATAATTTATAAGCCTCTCTTTTACTTCTAGGATTCATATATATGTCCATAAGCAAAATAAGATTATCATAAGTTTGTTTTTCTACTTTTGGGAAATTGGCATTCTTCATTCTTTCTATAGCAAGATTTAAATCACTCCCTTTATTTGTATTAGCCATATAATACAAATTATAAAGTTCATTAAATTCTTTGCTGTATGAAAAAGCGGAAAGAGTAAAAACTAAAGATAAAAATAAAACTGTAAAAATCTTTCTCATCATATTAAATCCTCCTTAAAACAAAATACAATAAAAACTACTCATTATCATTAACATCATTATTCAAAATATCCTCATTATTTTGATTATAATCATTATTTTGATCATTCTCATTATTATTTAAATTATTAGCAAAAAATGGTTTGTCTTTTATCTTCATATATATAAAATAAGAAACAATCACAGCTATAAAAGTAACTATAACAGAAACAACATAAGTAACAATTTGCTGAATTATTAAATCATTACTAATATATATCTTATTTATTACAAAAAAATTTAAAAAGAATGATGAAAGAGATATTCCGCTTACAACAAATCTTATAAATGCAATTATCAAAGCAGTTATTAAAGCCATATTTATATTAAAATTGAGACCTTTATTTTTAATATACTTCTTCATAAAATAAATAGTTAAGCAAGTTAATATAATACAAATCACATTCATAATAATACCCAAAGCACTTTGAAGCATAATATAAATCGAAGTTACAGGCGTAGAATCTAAAATAGTAAACATTCTTATAATTTCAAACAATCTAAAAAACATATAATGTAAAATAGCAATAACTATTGAATAAACAGGAGAATATAAAAATGCAGGAAGCAGAAAAAATATACTAAATATAGCAGCACAAATTACTGCAATTATACTTAATACTT
>CASEHG010000130.1 GCA_949287565.1 uncultured Brachyspira sp. | reverse complement strand
TAATTTTTTATTTTTATAAAAAAAAATAAATATATAAAATTTATACTTTAAAAATATATAATATGATATATAATATTAGTATGAGTAAAACATTAAAAAAATTGATTAATACACTAATAATAATTTCTGTTATATTATTATTTTCTTCATGCAGCCAAAGAACTAAAACTATAACTCTAACAGATATAGCTATAGATGTGCCTGAAGATTTTAAAGTAGGATTTTTAGACGGAACAGTAGCTATAGATAACTCTGTAGAATTTAATGAATCATACGGAGTGGAAAGAAATACAGGTATATACACTGTAGTATATACAAAATATAAACTAGCATACAGCGGCAGTATAAATTTAGAGAATGCTAAAAATAAGATAATAAATGGTTTAAGAAATCATCCTTCTATAAAAGAATTCCAAGTATTATCCGAAGAAATGCCTGAAAATATACCTAATTCATATAAAATTTTAAGCAGCTTCTATTACGGACCTAATGAAACTTATCATAAATCTTTTACTATGATTCATAATAATGGCGTACTTCAAATAATGTGTATGTATAATGCTAATAGTAAAAAAGATGATAAAGAAATAGAAAATATCATTAAATCTGTAAGAATTTTAGATAATACTAATAATTAAATATATTGCTTTACTATATTAGAAAGTTCTGTAACTTTATCTATAGGCAGGGTTTCACCTCTTATATTGCCGTCAATATTTGCCTTACTTAATATTTCATCAATATACTCTTTATTTATATTCAAATATGGCGAACTAATAAAATTGTTGCGTATGGTTTTTCTTCTATTATGAAATAAAGTCTTTGAAACAGATTTGAATACTTCTACAATATTAATATCAACTTCTTTAGGTGTAATACTTATGATAGATGAAGTAACCTTTGGAATAGGATAAAAAACATCTTTTGAAACATTATATTCCAATTTAATATCAGACATAAAATTAGCAAATAAAGTTAAAGAAGAATAATTCTCAGTATTTTCTTTCGCTATGAGTCTTTGAGCAAAATCACTTTGAACCATAAATACAGCATAATTCCATTTATTATAAGATTCATGTAAAAGCCATTCCATTATAGGACTTGCTATATTATATGGTATGTTTCCATATACATCATATTTATTTTCTGAATTAGATATATCAAACGTTAATATATCTTTATGTATTATGTTAATATCTTTGAATTTTTCTATCAAATGATTATATAAAGCATTATCATATTCTACTATTGTAAGATTATCTTTATATATGTCATACAGTATATTACTTAAAGCTCCAAGTCCTCCGCCTATTTCTAAGGCGTATTTACCTCTTGATAAAATATTTGGAACTGTATTTGCAATATTATATGCTATATTTCTATCGCATAAAAAATTCTGTCCTCTATTCTTATTTGGAAATATGGACTTACTTTTTAAATATCCTGTGACTTCTCTTTTTGAATATAAATTATCTAACATCTCTAGGAATTCTAGCCATTTGGAATATAACATATAGTATAAAGAATGCAAATACCACAACAGCAATAAGAACACTTATTGTAATATGTGATGCCATTAACATCAGCATTCCAAGATAATCTATTAAAACTTTATAAACTATAACAAACAACAATGTACCTAAAACACCTGTAATTCTGTTGTAAAAATGGAATTTATCAGTAGATGCTGCTAATCTAAATCTAAATGAATAATATGCTATTATCATAAATAATAATAAATAAGCTATAGGCTCAATATTTTTTACTAAAAGCTCGAAATTAATATCTTTATTAGAATATCCAAATTTTTGAATTTCTTTTCTTAAAGTAAATAATTCCAATAAATTTACATATCTTAAATTCAAAGAAGTATAATTCTTAATAATATCCAATGTACTATATGATATATTAATAGGAATAACTTTGCTAATAGCATCATTATATATATATTCATTTTTATTAGTATCAAAATATGCTTTTAATATAATATTCTTAGTATTATTAGTAGAATTAAAAGAATCAGCTATTTTTCCAAATAAAAAATTCTCACATCTTACAACTTTTAATTCATCATCTAATTCCATAAGTGAAACATCAAATATATATAAACTGTTTTTAAACATTGCACTTGTTGAAGAAGATAAGAAAACATTCTTACTTAGCATTAAGTTAATACCATTATGACTAAAAACAGAAGAAGTTTTTAATAAATCTGGATTATTAATATATGATTCTCTAACCTCTTGCGCTTCCTTAATAAAGAAATCATATCTAGTTATAGCATCTCTTATAATAGAATAATAATTATTTACTTCAGCTATATTAGGATAATTTAAATACAAATCAGAAATATTATCATAAGCCTTCCATAAATATCCGCTTTCATACATATTAATAGTTTCTGATAATTTCGCATATATAGATGCTTCTTGAGGGGTAGCATTGCCATAATACAGAGGCTTTCTATTCATAGCTATGCTGATTCTATTCATATAGTATAGTGCCATAGGATTATTATTGTCTAATTCCAACACCTGACTAAAATAGTTATTTGCAGCATTATAATTAGATAGACTGAACTCCCTTGTACCAAGACTCATTAAATTATTTATATTATTAAATTTTTCCTCATGAATCTTCTCTTCTTTAAGCATTTTTTCTTTTTGTATAGATTTGATAAGCAAAAGGGTATTTCCATCATTTTTATCATAAAATAATGCTTCCTCAGCTAAACTAGATGCTGCATCTAAGTTTCCGGCCATCAATTCTTCTTTAGCTGCTTCATAAGCTCTATTTTTCAATGTTAATTCATATTCGTAATATATTTTTGCATCTCTAATACTATTATGCTCTTTAAGTTTGGATATAAAGAAATTAGTAAAAGAATAATCATATATAGCATAAAAACAAACAAGTAATACTATAAGTCCTATAGGATAAGCTATAACCTTTGATATACTTTCCTGATATAAATATTTAGCTTTAAAAAATGATAAATAAACTGATAATGCTATTACATAAGGTATATAACTTTTAAAGAATATTAAACTATACAGTACATATGTAGTGAGAGAATAATCTTCCCCCTCACCTCTGCTATACAAAATATATACAAAAAGTATAATAAATAAACTTAAAATACTAAGCAATAGGAAACTTAATATAATACTCTTAGTGATACTACTTTCTTTTTTCATGAGTCTATATTTTCTTCAATAATTTCTATTTCCTCTTCTATAACTTCCATAGGTTTTAATTTAGGTTTTTCTTCATAAATATCCTGCATAACCTTTTGGGCTAAAATTTTAGGAGGCAGCACTGTAAAATTATTTAGAACTATATCAAAATATTTTAAAGCTTCCTCATACTTCTTTTGATAATAATAACAAAAACCTATTTCATAGTAAGCCCAAGCAACATCTTTAGCATAATTTTCTCTATCAAAATTATCTATTATGTACTGATAATAGGCTATAGCAGTTTTATAGTTTTTATTACCAAATTCAGTATACCCTTTTTCAGCTATTATTTTAGGATATTGCTCTTCCTCTACAGAAATTTTAACAGCTGAAGCACATGAAATCAATAAAAAAACAACCGCAACTAAAAAAATAAAACTTTTTTTCACTAAAAATCCATTATTTCTTTATAGTATATACTTCATCACGTACAGGCAAACTTTTACGCAAAGTTTTAAGGAAGCTTCTTAAATCCCCCATTTCCTTATAGTCATCGCATTTTTCTACAGTTCTTCTAGCAACTGTAAAATACTTGTACATTTTCTCTTCGCCAAGTTTTTTGCGCCATTGCTCTTGTGCACATTTTACTCTTAGCAAATATTGATTACCGTCTATACCGCTGGCTTTTCTGAATAAAACGCAATATCTGCAATTGGCACAATAGATGCCTGTTTCTGACAATTGTTCATTTTGTTCTTCGCTCATAAATACTTACCATAAATTATATTTTTATACTGAAAGTATAACAAACTTTAAGATTAAAGTCAAGATTCTAATGTATGAATAGTTTTAGTATAAAAAAGTATAAATTTATCAATAATAACATTTAAATTTTATTTTTACATATAAAATTTACAAAAAACATAGAATTATTTTTTATTATTGCTAATTAAAAATATTACGAAAATAGTAAAAGTATGAAAAAAATAGTATTAATAATAATTACAATATGTATTGCATATACTTATGCATATTCTCAGGATGCAAATTTTCAGGATATATACGAAAAAATGAAAGAAAAATATTCTGCAATATATCCAAGAAAATTTGAAGCGTATATAGACGGAAAAATAGTACAAAGACAAATAGATACTATTCCTGCAAAAAGTTATACAAAAACTAAAGAAGATATAAAATTAAGATTCACTTTTGAGAAAGGATATAAGCCTAGTTTAATACTTGAAAATGTAGATAGCTTTTATAGAAATATGTTTTCTGTATTTGAAGGAGCTTTAGAAACTGTTGGATTTTATGCTTTAGTTGGAAATAATAATGATTATAGTTCTCTATCAAAAAAAATTACTTTTGAAAATATAGAAGACAAAAAAGACGAATATAAAATAACTTTGAGAGCAAAAGGAGAAAATGAGAATTATAGTATAACTTACACAGTAAATAAAGAAACTTATATAATAGAAAGAGCAGAGTACTATAATAAAAAATCTAGAATATATGATGTTAATATTTTATATGAAGAAGTAGATGATTATACTTTACCTAAAATGATCAAATATAAAAGTTCTGATGGAAAAGTGAATTCTGAAATAGAATTTGTTGATATAAAAACTTACAAATAATAAAAATGGATGTGAATTATGAAAAAAATATTATCAATTATAATCTCTTTAATATTAACTATGCCTCTTTACTCTATTGATGTGCAAAGTTTATTTAATCTTTCAAACAATGGAGAAATTGTTTATTATAAAAGTGAAGATATAAATAATGCTGAATATACTCAGGCTGAAAAATTAAAATCTGAATTACAAAGCAAAGGATATAAAGTATACTCTATAGTTATTGCTGATGTTCTTCCTAAAGAGGGTAATGAATTTATAGCTTTAGTATCCTCTGCTCAGGGAGATAAAATATTTATATACAACAAAGAAAATGAAGAATTTTCATACAAGACTGATAGACTAGGAAAAAATGCTGCTATTGATTTAGAAAATTTTTATGATAAAAAAAATGAAGTTGGAATAATAAAATACTATATCATAAATGATGACGGACAAGATAGAGATATTTATATGTATATGTTTAGAATAGATGGGGCTAGTGTAAAGTTTATTGCTGATGTAGTTTTTTATAAAGAAATTAATTCTATGAAAAGCTCTGTTATCACTCAAATGGATAATATATTTGAAGATATTGACGGAGATGGAATATACGAAATGCTAGTTGAATCAAGGGAAACTATTAATGGCGGAAATGACAGAGTTGAATATCAAATTTACAAATTAAGCAAAAGCAAAGGCAAATATGAATGCATTATGTCATCATGGCTTGAGGAAACTCCTGTTGATTTATCAGGATACTTTAGAAAGAGAATACAAAAATAATTAACACAAAATACTTATAAAAAATCAAAGCCTTAAGTAATATTATTAATAATAAAAATTACTTAAGGCTTTTTATATTTTTATAATAATATCAATTATCTTTATTAGAAGAATTTTTAAATATAGAAATAGCATAAAGAATTGCCGCTAATATTATTATAGCTAAAGTAATGGCTCTATTCAAATTAACCTCTTCCTTATAAACAAAAATCGCAAGCAATGTAGCAAAAAATGGAAGTAAGAATTGAAGAAATCCAAGAGTAGAAACCTGAAGTCCTTTAGCTGCTTTAGCATATAAATATAAAGGTATTCCTGTAGCAACTCCTGCAAACATCAATGATACCCAAGTATGAATAGGCTGAGGAGTTTTAGGAAAATATATTGTACTTAAAATTATTGATGGAATTAATATAGCAGTAGTTTCTAAAAATAAACTTTCCCAGCTTGAATATATTGTAAGTTTTTTGAATAAACCATATATTGAAAAAGTAAGCCCTATAAAAAATGCCATTATAGGAGGCTTACCTAATGTAATAGTTTGATAAATCATTCCTATAAACATTAAAATAATTGCTGCATATTCTAATTTGGTTTTCTTATCTCTAAAAACTATAATTCCAATTAATATACTTAAAATAGGTGCTATATAATAAGCGAGTCCTGCCTCAAGAACATGTCCTGAATTAACGGTATAAATATATAAATACCAATTGAGTCCTAAAAAAATACCTGCTATTATTATAGATATTAATGGCTTAATACCTCTGTATAAATTAGCTCTTTTATATATTATTATTATCAAAGTAAATATAAAAGTAGTTATGACTCTTAAACCCAAAACAAAAGCTGAATCAAAATTTTGAACTGATTTCCAATAAAGAGGAAGGAGCCCCCATATTATATATGCTGCCGAAGCTAATAAAATAGATTTATTATTATTATTATTA
>CASEHG010000129.1 GCA_949287565.1 uncultured Brachyspira sp. | reverse complement strand
TCTGCCAAGTAAACTTAGCAGATGCTCACAATTTTTATAATTATTAATAATAAAAAAAGCCTGATTAACTAAGTTAATCAGGCTTTAATAATCAATCATTTTTCATTAACTATTAAGGTACGTTTATATTTGCAAGCAAGTTTTCTATTATTGCTAATAAAAATTGTTCGCTAGAAAAATCTGCCAAGTAAACTTAGCAGATGCTCACAATTTTTATAATTATTAATAATAAAAAAAGCCTGATTAACTAAGTTAATCAGGCTTTAATAATCAATCATATTTTATAAACTATTAAGGTACATTGATATTCGCTAAAAGATTTTCTATAATCATATCGCTATTAACATTTTCAGCCTGTGCTTTTATTATTGCTAGTGATAAACTCGCATAAAAATAGCTGACAACTCCCTTCGTCAGTTATCAGCTGCTCGTTTATCACTTTATAAAAAAGCCCGATTATTTAATAATCAGGCTTTATAATCAATCATATTTTTCATTAACTATTAAGGTACGTTTATATTTGCAAGCAAGTTTTCTATAATCATATCGCTATTAACATTTTCAGCCTGTGCTTCATAGCTTACGCTTATTCTATGTCTTAATACCTCATAAGCAACAGCTCTTATATCTTCAGGCATTACGAATCCTCTGCCCTGCATCATAGCATTTGCTTTTGCTGCTTTAGTTAAATATATTCCTGCTCTTGGAGAAGCTCCGTATTCTATGTATTCGCTTTGAAGTTTATAGTCTTTTGGATTTCTTGTGGCATCTATAATATTTACTATATAATCAATCAATCTTTCTTCTATATGTATTTGATTAGCCAATTTTCTTAATTTTTCTATTGTTTCTATAGTAGTTATAGGTTTTAAAGAAGCTGGTTTTGAAGATGACATATTTTTTATTATAGTTTTTTCTTCGCTTTTAGTAGGATATTTTACTATAACTTTAAGCATGAATCTGTCAACCTGAGCTTCTGGAAGAGGGTAGGTTCCTTCCTGTTCTATAGGGTTTTGAGTTGCTAATACTAAAAATACATCAGGAAGTCTATATGTTTTATCTCCTATAGTAACCTGATGTTCTCCCATAGCCTCCAAAAGTGCTGACTGTACTTTAGCAGGCGAACGGTTTATCTCATCGGCTAATATTATATTAGAAAATATAGGTCCTTGTTTAGGAAGAAATACTGAATTTTTTATGTCGTAAATTTCAGTACCCACTATATCTGCAGGAAGCAAATCCGGTGTAAACTGTATTCTCTTGTAGCTTGCATCTATTGTGCTTGCCAATGATTTTACAGTTAATGTTTTTGCAAGTCCCGGTACTCCTTCTAACAATACATGCCCATCACATATAATTCCTAATAGGAGCTTATCGAGCATATTTTCCTGTCCGATAATTACTTTTTTTATTTCATTTTTTATAGCATTTACAACATCAAGAGCCATTTTTGAAGCCTCTGATATAGCTTGTAAATCCTTGCTGGCATTAGCTATTTCACTGCTGATTTCATTTGTATTTTCGCTGTTATTGATATTATCTGTCATATGTTATTCCTCATAGTTCTTTATATATATTAAAATTATGATGTTTGTTTATTTGCAAAGTTCTTTTTATTTAATTTATGCTGATCTTTTATGAACTTATAAATTAAAAGCGCTATAAGTATTATTACAATCCATTGTCCTATCATTATTAATAAGAACCATGAACTAAATACTCTTATATTATGTTCATCTATAATCTGTTCTTTAGGCACTAAACTATTTCCCCTTTCTACATTATAATATCTTGCTTCCAACTCAGGTATTTTTAATTTGCCGTTTCTTAGAGGCTTCATAGTATATATTATTTTATAATTCATAGTTGGAACTTCATTATCTTTATGTATAGTTTCTATTTCCACTCTTTCATTAAGCACTTCAAAATCGCTTATGGCATTTGTGTTTATACCTTCAGGTTTAAATTTATCAGCATCTCCCGTATATGTTAGGGTATACTCTAAATTCTGCCATAGATATAAACTCTTTTTACTTACTTTTTCCTCTACTATCACTATGGGGTATAGTGCATTTACTGTTATCATTATTATTAAAAAAATATAGTATTTAATCATTGAAGTAGATTATATAAAAACATAAAAAAAGTCAATATATAAAATTATAATAGATTAGTATTCTGAATATATTTTATAAAAGCAGCTATTTATATTAAAAGTAAAAACATTTTATTATTGATGTGGTTATTTATTTTATTAATACCATTGTTTTTTATAAGCTATAATTCAAATCAAAATCATGATACTTTCAAACTTTCATTATACTAAAAAATAATAGTATAGTTTTTATAACTGTATTAGTTAATTCAATTATCTATTATCTAAGGAATTGGCTGAAATCAAATGTATATGATATAGAAGCACCTATTCCAAAATAGAATCCTGAGGCTAATTGCTCTAAATAAGGAGTAAAGTTTAGAGATAGGCTAGCATCACTATTTAATACCAAATAAAGACCTACTCCTAAATGATTAAGATATAATACTGCACTATTATAAAAGTCATAAGCGAAATGATATTCTAAATATATACCAGCTAAAGAGAAGCCGAATAATGCTCCAGGATAAACTCCGAAAGCAGTTTTTAATCTTATAGATTCAACAACTCCCCTCGGGTCATCAAAATACATAGGTAGTTCAAAATTAAAGAAGGCTGTAAAAAAGTCTCCTAAACCTATTAAATAATGAAGCTGAGGGTTAAGTCCGAATTTCTGTTTGGATGATCCGGGAAATAATACTTCAATGGCGCCTATAAATCCGTTAAAAAATTGGAATCTAGGCATTATAGAAAATTGAGGCTGTCCTTCTACACCTACACCTATTTCAGGTACATAAGTTATAGGAACTACTCTTGCAAATATATCCAAATTTCTTAATATTCCGAAATTTATCATTAAAGGACTTGATAAAGTATATTTTGATGTACCTATTCTGTCATTGTTAAGATAAAGAGTTCCGCCAAGACGCAATGCTCCAGTCATACCAGTATACATTTTGTATGGGAAAGAATAGGCTAGTGCTGATAGCATTAACATTAAAATAGATGTAAATAAAAACTTTTTCATAAATTTAATCTTCTTAATTTATATTTTTTCTATAATAATACACTTTATACTATACTAATATAATATATTATGTAAAAAATATCAATAAATAAATATGATAAGTACTGAAATAAAATTTAGTATTTATAAAAAATATTAGTCCAAAATTTGACTTATAAATTGTATATGATATAATATATGCTAAGTTCATCGGAGGACTTATTGGAAAGAAAAAATACCAAAGGTTGGATAAGATGTCTAATTATTAGATTTCTTATTCAGCCTTTTTTGTTTTTAAACTTTTAATATTGGAGTTTTTATTTATGGATATGCTAAAAACAGATGTAAAAAAAATATTTTTTAAATATTTATCTGCTAGTTTTGGAAGTGCATTAATAGCTGCTATTTATTCTATAGTTGATGTTGCTATGGTTGGGCAATATGAGGGTGATAATGGGGCTGCTGCTTTAGCAGTATTTGCTCCTATATGGAATGTAATATATGGTATAGGACTTCTTTTTGGTATAGGAGGATCTGTACTTTTCAGTAAGGCAAAAGGCTCCGGAGAATATGATAAACAAAATACTTTCTTTACCGCTTCATTTATAGCTTTGTCCATAGTTATATTTATAGTTTGGATTTTATCATTGATATTTGAAGATAATATACTTTATTTTTTTGGTGCTGATGAAGCTCTGCTCAATTTAGCTAAAAAATATTTTCTTTCTATAAAAATTATTCTTCCTTTATTTGCTTTCAG
>CASEHG010000128.1 GCA_949287565.1 uncultured Brachyspira sp. | reverse complement strand
TTATGATAAAAATAAAGAATATTTTGAAAGTTTAAATTTAGATGAAATTATAAATGAACCTAATATTATTTTAAATGTTTTATCAAATATTCTCTCTTATGTATCTTATTATAAAAATGGAAATGGTATAGGTGATATATCTTTTTATGATAAATTAAAAATTAATACAGCATTATCTTCATGTTTATTTTTATTAAAAACTAATAACGTATATGAAAACTTCTTCTTAAAAGAAGAAAAATATTTTGCTTTACTTTCTGCGGATATTTCAGGCATACAAAAATTTATATATACTATCTCTTCAAAAGGAGCCTTAAAATCTTTGAGGGCCAGATCATTTTATTTAGAAATAATGCTTGAACATATAGTTGATGAGATATTAGAGTATTTTAAATTAAAAAGATCTAATTTGCTTTATACAGGCGGCGGACATTTTTATATTTTGATTCCTAATTATAAAGATTTAAAAGATAATGTAGCTTTTATTAGGGATAAAATAAATGATTGGTTTATAAAAGAGTTCTCTGTAGATTTGTATATTGCTATGGATTATATGGATTTTTCTTTTAATGATTTTAGAAATACAAAAAATATTTTTAGAGGACTATCCAAGAAATTATCTTTGCATAAACAAAATAGATATAATAAGAAACAGTTAAATAATTTATTATTTCCTAAAGAAAATGAATCGGATTTTGAATGCAGTATATGCAATACATCTTCTAAAAGTACAATAAAAAGAAATAATGATTTTGGTTATGTTTGTGATATATGTTACAATTTATATAAAGCAGGAAAATATGTGATAAATGAAAATGATAATATAACTATTGTTAATACTAAAAACAATTTTGATACAAGAAAAATAATTGATTTACCTTCATTATCAGAGAATAGATATTTATATTTTGGAAATATAGATCCTAAAAATGATTCAGTTATAAGAATTTACTCTAAAAATAATAATAGTGATAAACATATTAGTTTATATTTAGGTGACTATAATTATAAAAGTAAAAATAATAGAGATGATTTAAGTAGTTTTGATGAATTGATAGAAGGTACAAATGGAATAAGAAGAATCGGTGTATTGAGATGCGATGTTGATAATTTAGGACAGGCTTTTATCAATGGATTTAAAGATCATTCAGATATTTTTAGAACTTCTGCTCTTTCAAGGCATTTAAGTTTGTTTTTTAAATATTATATTAATTTTATTTGTGAAGGCGATACTCAATTTGATAATAAGAAATTATTTGGTGATAAATATTTTAATAAAGAAAAACATGTTGTAATAGTATATTCAGGCGGTGATGATGTATTTTTAGTTGGGTATTGGCTTGATGTGATAAATTTTGCTTTTGATTTAAGAGAGGCTTTTAGAATATACACAGAGGATAAATTAACTTTTTCAGCGGGTATTGGATTTTTTCACTCATCATATCCTATATCAAAGATGGCCAGTCAAACGGGAGAGCTTGAAGATTTAGCTAAAAATCATATATATAATAATCAGGAAAAAGATTCTATAGCTTTATTTGGTATATCTCATAGTAAAGAGGATTATTTTAAATATTGTTTTAATTGGAAAGAATTTGATAAAGTTCATGATAAAATAAAATTGATATTTGATACTTGCTATTTTGATGAGTCTTCTATCTCTGAAGATAAAATATTTTTCTCTTCTTCATTTATGTATAGATTAAAGCAATTAATGTATAAAGAAGCTTTAGAAAATGATAAAATAAATATTGCTAGATTTGCATATTCTATATCAAGGATAAAGTCTAAAGGAAGCGAAAAATATATTGAGAATTATGAAAAGTTTAAAACAAATATGTATAATTGGTTTTTAGATAGTAATGATAGAAAATATTTAAATACTGCTTTAGATTTAATAATCTATTTAAATAGAGTAGATTCAAATAATCAAAATGAGTCAATTTAAGGAGGAGTTATGATCGATATATCAAAAGCAGAAAAATTTGTGCGTGATAATAATATTACAAAGATAACTACATCTCAAATAAGAAAATTTTTATCTGCGGTAAATAGAATAAGTAATAAAGTAAATTATCAAAATGATAGTGAAGAACTTAGCGATGATATAATTGCTGAAATAGAGTATATGAGAATTCAATTTGCTTATATAGTTGGTAAGAACAAAACAAAAGAAATGACAGCATTATATAATGATTTGTCTCCTATTATGTCACAAATAAAAAAAAGTAAATCTGCTTTTATTAATTTTGCAAGATATGTTGAAGCAATTATAGCATATCATAAATTTTATGGAGGAAGAGAATAATGGAGAATGGAAATATTTTATATACAGTTAAAGATAAATTAATAATAACAGCTAATATAAAAGTATTAACAGGTATGCATATAGGCGCTTCTAATGACTTTTCCCCTATAGGTGCTGTTGATAGTGTTGTAGTAAAAGATCCTTTAACAGGTAAGCCTATTATTCCTGGTTCTTCTATAAAGGGTAAATTAAGAACTGTTATGGCTAAAATAATGTCTGATGGTATGTTTTTACCTAGTCATGAAAATGATAAAGAAGATATAAAAAAGTTATTCGGATCTTCTGTAAAAAATAATATTATTGAGCCAAAACTTCAATTTTATGATCTATTTTTAAAAAATGCTGATGAATTATATAAAAAGAATTTAGATTTAGGATATACAGAAATCAAATTTGAAAATACTATTAACAGAGTTACAGCTATTGCTAATCCAAGACAGCTAGAAAGAGTGCCAGCAGGTGCAATATTTGAATTTAAACTTATATATAATGCTGATAATAGCGGTAATGACAAATTAATTAGAGATTTTGAATTGGTATCTAATGCAATAAAAGCTTTACAGTTAGATTATATAGGCGGAAATGGTACTAGAGGTTATGGTAAGATTAGTTTTTATGATTTTTCTGTTGTAAAAGCTAATTTGACATCTAATGATATAGATGTTAAATCTTTATTGGATATATTGAAAAAAAGTGAAAATTTTGTCAATAAGTTAATAGAAAATAAATAATTATTATGGAATATAAATTATATAAATTAAAATTTAATACTCCTGTTCATTTTGGAAGCGATAAAGTGTCTACCAGTTTAGAAGAGGTTGATGTAACTTGTCATAGTGATACTTTATTTTCTGCTTTATGTTTGGAATATATTAAATTATATGGCGATAATAATTTAGAAGAGTTTATAGATTTATTTAATAAAGGAGATCTTTTAATTTCTTCTTTATTTCCGTATAAAAATAAAGATTTGTATATTCCAAAACCTTCTATTGTAGTAGAAAGAGATAATAAAAAAGATGATGAAAATGTTTCTTCTTCAAATAGAAAGAAAATGAAAAAACTTGAATTTATTAAAGTGTCAGATTTGAATAATTATTTAAATAGTATTAAAGGCAGTTGTGACTTTGAATTTGACAATATGAATTATAATAAATTTGCTGAAGAATATCTATTTCAAAAGGTAGCTTTAAGAGAAGAAAAGAATAGATTATATACTGTTGGTGTGTATAGATTTTATGAAGATTGCGGCTTGTATTTTATATTGGCTTACAATAATAAAAATGATTTAGATATGTTTGAGAAAATTTTAAAAAGTTTATCTTATTCAGGGATAGGAGGTAAAAGAACTGCAGGATATGGGCATTTTAATTTTTATGAAGATAATAATATTTCTGATATTGATAAACTTTTATTTAAAGATGCTAAATACAAAATGTTGTTGTCTTTATATTCTCCTGATGAAAGTGAACTTGATAATATAGATTATGAATATTCATATTATTCACTTATAAAAAGAAATGGTTTTATATATTCACAAACATACAGCGATACTTTATTAAAAAGAAAATCTTTATGTATGTTTAAAGAAGGTTCATGTTTTATTGGCAATATTAATGGTAATATAAAAGATGTTTCTCATAACGGCAATCATAAAGTTTATAGGTATGGCAAGGCTTTATATATAGGAATTGATATTTAATAATTTGGAGATTATATGGCTTCTGATTTAAAAGTAAAAAATTATAAAGTTTATAAAATGAGTTTAACTACTTTATCTCCTATATTTATAGGCAGCGGAGAAACTATAAATAAAAGTGGTTATTTATATAATCAAAATGCAGGTATTATTAATATTGTAGATGAAAGAAAGTTGGTAAATATATTAAGAGAAAAAAAATTATTTGATAGTTTTTTGGGTTCTTGTATTTATGGTGACTTTAATTTTAGAGATTTTATAAAAAAGAATAGTGCTAAAAATTATTTAAAAATTGATGATATTACAAAATACAGAGTTAAAACATATAGTAAAATTAGTACTTATGATAAAAATAATAAAGAAACATTAAATGATATAAATACTTTTATAAAATCATCGAATGGAAAACCATATATACCAGGTTCAAGCATAAAAGGTGCTATAAGGACTGCTATTGTATATGGAGAAATTCTTAAAAATAAAGATAAATATATTAATATTTTTAGTGAATTACTAAAAACTGAACCAGGTAGTAAAGATGCTAATAAGTTAAGTAGAGTAATTGAAAAAAATATTTTGGGAGATAAAATCGATATATTTAGAAAATTTTCTATATCTGATACTAATGAAACAGATCTTAGTGATTTATATATTTCAAGAAGATTTGATTTAATTGATAATAAAGGTATGAATGAAAAATTACCTATATTTTTAGAAGTATTGAGGCAGGGAATAAAATTTGATTTTTTACTTACTATAAATGGAAATTTTAGTATAAAAGAATTATCAAAATACTTTAATAATTTCTATAATAGTAATGAAGAAGATAATACTTTTTATAAAGATTATTTAAATTTATCTAGTATTGTTAGAAAAAATAAAATAGATAAATATCCATTATTCGATGGTTCTTTAAATATATTACCTAATATATTTATAGGAGGATCAAATGGATTTTTGACTAAAAGTATTATATATGCTATTAGAAAAAATAAAGATAATGATTTACATATAGAAATGTCTAAAATAGTAAATTATATGAAACATTATTTTGATAAAAGAATGGTATATTTTAATAAAAAATTAAAAAGATTAGTTCCACAACATAAACATGTAGTAAAAGATGAAAATATATCACCTAGAACTTTAAGGTTTGTAAAAGATTATAAAGATAATAAAAATAATTATATTGGGCTTGGTATGTGTGAGATTAAGGTTGAAAAAGAATTATGCTAGCATCTTTGATTATTAAGATAAAGCCTAGAGATAATGCTATAATAAAAAAAGATTACGGCAGTTTATTTCATGGCTACTTACTTTCAAAATTGAATACTGAATATGTAGAAAAATTACATAATTTAAAACTTAATCCATATAGTCAGTATTCTTATTTTGATAAAAATGATAATGTCTATATATGGAAAATATCAACTTTAAATGAAGAAGCCAAAGAAAAAATAATAGATGTTATATTTAATGATAAATCAGAATTTTTGGAGCTTAAATATCATAATTTGAAAGCAGATATCATATCAAAAAATATTACTGATATTTGCAGTTATAAAGATATTGCTGACAGATATTTTTTGTCAGATGATGTAAATAGAGTAGTTAATATTAAATTTTTAACACCAACTACATATAAAGTTCATGGTAATTTTACAATATTTCCATATATAGATAATATATTTATTAGTTTATATGATAAATGGAATATGTACAGTAAAAATATTTCTTTACAAGATGATAAGGTAATATCGGATTTAGTAAAAAATGTGAATATAATAAGATATAATTTAAGAAGCACTAAATTTAGTATGGAAGGAGTAAATTTAAATTCTTTTATAGGTAATATTACATTGCATTGTTCTAATAATAAAATATTAGTCAATATATATAATATGCTTCTTGATTTTGCTTCTTATTCAGGAATAGGTGCTAAAACTTCTTTATCAATGGGAGGAGTTTTAATATCAAGACAATCTATTAAAAAAGATGAAATATAATATTTTTAATAATTAATTAGGAAGAATATTATGAATAATGATAATCAAAATAAAAAATATATATTATTTTCACCAGTTGGCACACATGATCCTATAGGAGTTTCCAAAGATGGAGTACCTTCTGAAGGATCTATGCTTCATATAATAAGACATTATAAACCTAGTATTGTTTATTTGTATATAACAAAAGAACTTAATTATAATGATAATAGATATGAAACAGCTATAAAGGAATTTTATCCTAACTGTGAAGTTTATAATATTTTTTCTGAAGTAGAGAAAGTTAATGATTATGATATTTTTATGAATGATTTTAGAAAATATATTAATGAAATTCATGATAAATATTCAAAAGATGGTTACGAAATACTTTTAAATGTTGCTTCGGGCACTCCTGCTATGAAGTCTAATTTATTGCTAGAAGTTGTTAATAACAGCATAAAATTAATACCTATACAGGTACGCACTCCTATAGAAAGAGCAAATTTTAATAATGAAAAAAAAATAGAATTTGATATAAATTTACTTGATAAAATAAACAAAGATAATGAAGATAATAATAATAGATGCAGTGAAATAAAAATATTGACTTTTAAGAAAACCAAAATGCATTCTCAAATAGAATCTTTAATAAAAAGATATGAATATTTTTCTGCTTTAACATTATTAAATGATGATGAATATTCAAAAGAATTATTTGATGAAAAAATATTTAAATATTTAGAGCATGCTTATTTACGTTTAAATTTAAAATATAATGATTCTAATATAGAAGCCTTTAATGATTATATAAAAAAAATAGAAGATGAGGATATAAAAGAATTTCTTGAATATTATTATGTAATGAAAGTAAAATATAAGAAAAATGAACTATCTGATTTTATTATAAGACTTACGCCATTTACTACCCAATTATTATTTATATTTTTAAGCAGAAATATTGAAGAATTGAAAAATGTTCTTATAAAAAATAAGAAAGGTATTAGAATAGTTAATGTGAAAAATAGTAATGATGAAGATTTTAAAATACTTTTTGATGATTTAAAAGATAATGGTACTTTATTTAATTTTTCGCATTTACTTAAAATGTATGATTTTTATCAAAAAAGATATAATGATAGTGGTAAATATTTTATTGACATAATGCAATTGCTTATGGAAATTAGAAATATAGAGGTTAAATATAGAAATAATATAGCCCATAGAATGGTAAATATGTCTGAAGATAAGGTGCGTACAGATATTGAGAATATATTAGTAAAATGTGATGAGTTTTTAAAAATTACATTTGGGGATATAAAATTAAATTATTTTGTTTATGATGAAATTAATAAAAATATATTGGAGCTGCTTCAAAAATGATTACAGAAAATAAAAAATATGTATTATTTTCACCTGTGGGTACTCATGATCCTATAGGTGTACCTTTAAATAATAAACCTTCTGAAGGTTCTATGCTTCATATAATTAGGCATTATAAACCTGAAGCGGTATATTTGTATATTACAAAAGAATTAAATTATCATGATGATAGATATAAGAATGCAATAAAGAAGTTTTATCCTGAATGTAAAGTTTATAATATTATTAGTAATATAGATGAGGATGATGTTAATAATTATGATATTTTTATGCCGGATTTTAAAAAGTATATAAATAAACTGCATAAAAAATATCAAGATCATGAAATACTTTTAAATATATCATCGGGTACGCCGCAAATGAAATCAAGTTTAATACTTGAAGTTATAAGCAGCAGTATAAAATTGATACCTATACAAGTTAGTACGCCAACAAAAAAGAAAAATTTTGAAGATCATTTTAATGATGAAGATCTTGATAAAATAGATGAAAGTAATGAAAATATTATTAATAGATGCAGTAAAGTAGAAGTACTTAGTTTTAAAAGATCTAAGCTGCAGTCGCAAATAGAATCTTTAGTAAAAAATTATGAATATAGTGCTGCATTAGAAATATTAAAAGGAGATGAAAGCAGTTTAGATTTATTTAAAAAAGAATTATCATTATATTTAGAACATTGTATTTATAGGAGCAATTCTCAATTTAAAATGGCAAAGAAAATATTTTCGTCCAACAATATAAAAGTTATTGATTACAGCAATAATGATACAGTAAGAGAGTTTTTTGAATATTTTTATATAATGAAAATAAAACAATCTAAAGGGCTTTTATCCGACTTTATACTTAGAATTACCCCTTTTATTACAAAGTTATTATTTTATTATTTGAATAATGTATGCGAATTAGATATTAAGAAGTATATAAACATATCTGCAAATAAAACTAGATTTATTAAAAGGGATCTTATAGAACAACATAATAAAGAATTGCTTCATTTTTTGGATGAAATATATAAACCTTCTGAATTTAGAGATACGTTTTTAAATTTTAATACATTAATAGACATTGCTCTTTTTTATCATAGGCAGTTTGATAAGAATATTTTTTATGGTAAGAATATAGATATTAATAAATATAAAAGTATATACTCTATTTTTAGGCATTTTGCTCAAATAGAAAAAGAGAGAAATAGAGTAGCACATACTATGATAGATATGGATGAAAATTGTATGATTAAGAATTTTCATATTAATTCATATGATGTACTTTGCAAGTGTCAGGCATTACTATGCAAAATTTTGAATTATAATAGAGATTATTTTGTTTATGATGAAATTAATAAAGAGATTTTTAATCTTCTTCAGAAAATAAATTAAATAGGAAATATTTATGAGAAGGAATTTATTAACATTTATAGGGGCAACCGATATAAAAACGCATGAGAAAAAAGAATATAACGGAGCAATAGAGCAGATACTTTCAAAATATAGTTTTGAAAATATTTATGTGTTTATAACATTAGGTTTGGAAGATAAGGTAAAAAAATTGAATATGCTTGAAAGATATAAAGATATTTCTAAAAGCAATATAATAGGAATTTATACTAAGATAGAAGATCCCACCAATCCGAGATTGCTTTATAATGAATTGAAGAAGTATATAGATGATATAAATATTTCTACTAAGAATATAGAAGGCGAATTATATGTTAATATGGTATCGTCCACACCGCAGATAATATCGATATTGTCATTATTTGTAGGCACAGGAGTTTTATATAATTCTATAGGAGCTTATCCTAGTAATCCTTTATACAGCGATGAAATAAAATTGGATAATTTAGATTTTTATAGAGAAATAATTTAATTTTGATATTAATAATAAATAAGAGGTACTTCAAATTGAGGTACCTCTTTTTTTGTTTAACGCCCCTCAAACTGCCAAAATACAGTAAGCTGCACCGCAAGGGTGTGCTTCGCAAGGAATGAGTTTAAAAACGCTCGCCTTACCCTTTCGGGTACGCTTCGCGGTGGCTTCCCGCACCGTATTGCTAAATATTTGAGATAGTCCGCTATAGGTGCGGCTGATTACCCTTTATTTTTCTTTTCATATACATTAAACAAATAAACTTTTAGATAGGTTAGGGTTTATCGAGTCCTACTAGCAGTAGGTGAGAGATTTACGTCCCCTAAGTCAATTTGTATTTTGACAGCGGGGAATGAGTTTAATTGCTCGCCGCAAATGCATTCCGCACCGTATTGCTGAACATTCAAGATAGTCCATTATAGGTGCGACTGATTACCCTTCATTTTTCCTCATCATATGTACTCAAACAAAGAATAACCTTTTAGATTTTGTTCGAGTGTATAGAGTTCTACTAGCAGTAGGTGAGAGATTTCCGTCCCCTAAGTCAATTTATATTTTGACAGCCGGGAATGAGATTAAAAACTAGCCTCAAAAGTAGGAAGTATTCCTGTAGTGAGAATGCTAAAGTTTCCGTCCCCTAAGTCAATTTATATTTTGACAATGGGGAATGAATTAAAAAGTGTTGGGTGTCATAATACGCCAACTGCACCTATAATATTTTCGTCCCTCAAACTGTAATAAATACAGTAAGTGGGAATGAGGTTAAAAATGTTATAGGGAGTTTTCCGGCTCCAATTTCAGGTACGTTTTCGTCCCCTAAGTCAATTTGTATTTTGACAATTGGGAATGAGTTTAATTGCTCGCC
>CASEHG010000127.1 GCA_949287565.1 uncultured Brachyspira sp. | reverse complement strand
TAATACATCAGATACTAATAATTTTATAGATAATATAAAATACAAAATAGAAAATGATGATATGACATTAGAAAATTACAATTATTTACTTAATATTTATAAAGAAAGAAAAGATCATTATAAAGAAATTACAGATAAAGATAAAAGAAAACAGGCAGAAAATTTCTTAAATACTATACCTGAAACAATAGATGCTAAAAGACATCAATATCTACTATCGCAAATAGATACTATTAAATATTTTGCAAATCAAAACAATATTGAAGATGCAAATAAATTAATTTCTTCATTGGTTCATCCTTCTAAAGAAAAATTTGTATTGGATGATAAGAAAAAGTTTATATTCTTTGAAAATAAAATTCGTTATGACAAATACTGGAATAATAAAAGAGAGGAATTATTAACTTTAATAAATAATTAATATCAGAATATAAAAACCGCTGGCATTCTATTAAAGAATACCAACGGCAATTTTATACATAAGTAAATATTTTTTAAGTCTAATATATTAAGCAAGTGCTTTTTTAGCTACTTCAACTACAGCCTCAAATGCTTTATAATCATCAATAGCTAAATTAGATAAAGCTTTTCTGTCAATAATAACATTAGCTTTTTTAAGTCCCTTAATGAACTTGCTGTAAGATATACCTAAAGGTCTGCAAGCTGCATTGATTCTTAAAGTCCATAAACGTCTCATCATTCTTTTTTTCTGTCTTCTATCACGATAAGCGTATTTTAAGCCTCTTATTACAGCTTCTTTAGCTTGTTTCATTTGCTTACTATGAGAACCATAGTAACCTTTAGCCATATTTAATATTTTTTTAACTTTTTTCTTTCTTACTACACCGCTAACTGCTCTCATTCTAGTCTCCTTTTATTATCTGCCATAAGGCATTAATCTTGGCATTTCTAACATATTAGTATCATCTGCTATTCTAGCTTTACGATACTTTCTTTTAGTGTCAGGTCTTTTGCTTAAGAATTTGTGGCTACCAAATGCATGAGCAAATTTTACTTTACCAGTCTTAGAAAATCTAAAACGTTTTTTTGCACCGCTTTTTGTTTTTAATTTTTGTTTCATAAATTAATATCCTTTTAATTATATTTACTGTATGCTCAAACTATATGTATGATAAGTACATATAGGTAGTGGGCTTTATTAAAAATAGCTGCTATACTTAAATTTAAAAACTAAAGTAATATATTATTCTTCATTAACTTCAGAAGATTCCTTTTTATTAGCAGAACCTTCAGAATCAGTTTTCTTAACTTTTACAGGGTTAAGAACTGCAGATAAATTCTTACCTTCTAGTTTAGCAGGCTTTTCTGTAGCAGCTTCATTCTCTAAATCCTGTATAATTTTATTGATAAGGTCATAGCCAAATTCAGTATGAGCCATTTCCCTACCTCTAAACATTATAGTGATTTTTACCTTGTTGCCTTCATCTAAGAATTCACGAATATGCTTCATTTTAAAGTTATAATCATGTATGCTTATTTGAGGTCTCATCTTGATTTCTTTAAGCTGTACCGATTTTTGTTTCTTCTTAGCTTCTTTACTCTTTTTTTGAATATCAAATTTATACTTACCATAATCGATAATCTTACAAACAGGAGGATCTGCTGTTGGAACAATTTCCACTAAGTCCGAACCTTCCTCTTTAGCTAATGCAAGAGCATCTTTAATACTCATTACACCAGGACTTACTCCCTCATCACGCACAACTCTAACTTCTGGTGCAGTAATAAATTGATTAATTCTCTCTCCTTCTTTTTTTACTGTTGCCATTATTTAGCTACCTCATTTAGTAGTAAATATAGAATCATTCATTCTCTCCTTAGATTCTTTTTTGAGTTTCTCTATAAACTCATTTAAATCCATATCTTTAATTTCTTGTGAAGAACGTGTTCTAATAGATAATTTACCATTAGAAACTTCCTCAGCTCCTATTATAACTGTATACGGAGTTCTTTGCAAGCGATATTTTTTAATCTTAGTACCTAAATTTTCATTTCCTTCATCAACTTCTACTCTGAAACCTGCATCTTTAAGTGCTTTAGCTACTTCATTAACTCTATCAATTTGAGGCTGCTCATTAAGTACATTAACTACAGCTACTTGTAAAGGAGATAACCATAATGGGAATTTACCATTATAATGTTCAACCAATATACCTATAAAACGTTCCATAGAACCAAGTATAGCTCTGTGAAGCATTACAGGAGTATGTTTTTTACCGTCTTTACCTTCATAGCTAATCTCAAATCTCATAGGAAGTGAGAAGTCAACTTGTAAAGTACCGCATTGCCAGTTTCTGTCAAGAACATCTTTAATATTGAAGTCTATCTTAGGACCATAGAAAGCTCCATCACCCTCATTAATCTTATAGCTTATTTTTAATTTGTCTAAAGCATTGATTAATGATTTAGTAGCAAGCTCCCAAATCTCATCGCTTCCGATAGATTTTGCTGGTCTAGTAGAAACAAATATTTCAAAGTTCTCGAAACCAAAGTCTTTATATACAGATAAATAATATTCAATAGTATTAATAATCTCATCGCCTAATTGCTCTTCAGTACAGAATATATGAGCATCATCTTGAGTGAAAGCTCTTACTCTGAAAAGTCCATGCAAAGCTCCTGAAAGCTCATGTCTATGAACGAAACCTAATTCAGCAACTCTTAAAGGCAAATCTCTATAACTATGTATGTTAGAATTATAAACAATCAAGCCGCCTGGACAGTTCATTGGTTTTACAGCATATTTAGTTTCATCAATTTCTGTAAAATACATATTTTCTTTATAGTTATCCCAGTGTCCGCTTCTATGCCATAATTCTTCATTAAGTATAGCAGGAGTTTTTATTTCAACGTATCCGCGTTTTTCATTTTCATTTCTTATATATGATTCAACAGCCTTATAAATAACCATTCCTCTAGGATGCCAGAAAGGAAAACCAGGACCTTCATCATGGAAACTAAATAAATTTAATTCTTTACCTAATTTTCTATGATCTCTTTCTTTAGCTTCTTTGAGTTTTTTAAGATATTTATCTAATGATTCTTTACTCTCAAAAGCAGTACCATATATACGTGAAAGCATTTTATTATTAGAATCTCCTCTCCAATAGCTTCCTGCAACAGACATAAGTTTATATGCTTTTAAATAACCTGTTGAAGGAACATGAGGTCCTCTACAAAGGTCTATAAAATCGCCTTGCTCATAAAAAGATACTGTATCAGCATCTATACCCTCTATGATTTCAACTTTATAAGGTTCATTAGCTTTCTTGAAATACTCTATAGCCTCATTTTTATTCATTACTTTTCTTACTACAGGTATATTTTCTTTGATGATTTTTTTCATTTCATCTTCGATTTTTGGCAAATCTTCTTCAGTGAAAGGCTTTTCAGCATCAAAGTCATAATAAAAACCATCTTTAATAGCAGGTCCTATAGTAACCTGAGTATTAGGATAAAGTCTTCTAACAGCCTGAGCCATTAAGTGACTTGTAGAGTGTCTTAATATTTCAAGTCCCTCATCTGAGGTGGTTAGTATCAATTCTAAATCGCCGTCTGTTTCAGGCGTATATGTAAGGTCAACTTGTGTTCCATTAAACTTAGCTGCTACTGCATCTTTGGAATCTTTTTTAGCATTTTGTTTAAGGAAGTCTAATAAAGACTCTCCGTTGGACAAATCATAAGACTGTCCTAAATAATTAATTTTTGACATTATAACACCTCTTGAATTGATACTTTTATTTGAAGTAAAAACTTACAAATATTTTGAAATATTATAACATACATACGAATAATAGTCAACAAATTGTATATATAATTATTGCATGGGTGCCATACATATTGCATTTAAGTATTCCTTATCTTTTTGAAGTATAACATAGGTGTATCATAATTTAAAGCTGAATGTATTCGTTTGTAATTCCAAAACTTATTATATTTT
>CASEHG010000126.1 GCA_949287565.1 uncultured Brachyspira sp. | reverse complement strand
TGATATACACAATTATAAAAATTAATAATATAGAAATTATTATATAGTTATTATGATAAATATAATTTGCTATTTTCAATCTTTTTTGAAAAATCACTGCAAAAAAAATAATACTTGGAAATATGAATAATGGATGATAATAAAAAGCTTTTTTGAAATTTAATTTTAAAACTTCTATATGTGCTCTTGTCATTCCGCAGCCTGGACATGGATATCCTGTAACATTTCTAATCATACACAATTTATCTATTGGTATATAATATTTATCAAAATGTTTACTGCTGTCATAATTTACAAAAAATGCTAAAAAAGATAACAATATAAGTTTTAAAATTTTTGTCATAATATTAATATTATGTTTTTAAATTAAAACTATATTATACATATTTTTCCATTTGATTATATATGATATCAGCAAGACCGAAAGTTTTTGTTTTTGAGAATTCTTTTGCATATTCATCATAAAGCATATCCTCAAATATTTGCTCAGCCATACCTCCATCTATTAAACCGCTTTTATTAACAGTTTTTCTCATCTCTTTAAGCATTTGATTAATCATCAAAGCTTCAAAATCTTCAGACACCTGTCTTAAACGTTTTTTTTCAAAATCTTTATCATACTTGGATATTGCATTATTTACATTTTCAGTTGGAGTTTCATCTATAGAGAATTTAGAATTTCCATATTGTTTTTTAGCATTTTCTAATTTAGTTAAATTAGCACTGCCCATACTTAAATTATATTTATCAGTTATATTCATAATCTTTCCTATAATAAAATTATATCATTAATTATATCGGAAATGATAAAAATTATATTAGCAATAAAAAAGTCTGAACCCTATAAAAGATTCAGACTTTATGTTTTCATTGTAATTACCAAGTTACTATATATTCAGTATAAATATATCCCTTACTTATAGACTTAGTCATTTTTACCTTAGAACCATTAGGATATTTGAATCTAAATATATTTTTTATCATCTCATCAAAATAAGTTTCTATCATAGAATCATAATTAGGGAAATAATGAAGATGATAAATAATACGCTTTCTTTCTGCTTTAACTACTTCTACATAAATGTTTTTAAACATCTTCTTAGTAAAGTTAACAAATACATCTGCCAAAGCGTTCTTTTTAGCAACTTTAATAAATAGTTTCTTTATAAAACTAAACTTTTTAAAATCATATCTAGCTTTTTGTCTGATACCTTCTCTAGCTCCATCATAGAACTCATCCATTATTGAAGTCATAGGTATAAAGCATGATGTAGATAAAGGATATTTCTTCCTAAATTTAGATTTTCTCACATCTTTAAATATATTCTTACATTCATCAGGCATTTGATCTAAAAGAGTTTGGAATTTATCTTTTCCGAAAGTAGCTATAACAAACTTATAAATACTTTGAACAAATGCATGTCTGCTGTATGCTCTATCGCCTTCATTAATGATTTTTATTTTCTCTTTAATAACATCTTCAAAATCTTTTATAACATAATTAGACATTTCTTTTTCTAGCATATCAACTGAATCACTTGCTACACTAGAAAGCTGTTCTATTTCTTTTATAAGTCCGAATACATTTCCAATTTGATTTCCCATATCCTGAGTTTTAGAAACTATGTCATCACTATTTTGAGATACAAGTTTCATAGCCTCATCATTTTTCTTAGAGAAATCGGAAAGATTAACTAAATCATCTTTAGCTATAGATATTCTTCCATGTAAATTTGTATATTGTTCTTTAATTTCTTTAACAGCATCGTATAAACTTTCTATAGATACGCTTATTTCTTTTGTAGAATCATATTTTTCATCCGCTACTTTTTTAACTTTAGTCATAGTATTAACAAAATTCTGAAGCTTAACTAACATATCTTCTGTAGTTACTATTCTTTCTGTCATACTTGACATAATTTGATTCATTTCTTTTTCTATATCTCTTAATATTTTCCAAGCTTTTTCAGACTGCAAATTTGTTGTAGTAGCTAATTTTCTAATCTCTTCAGCAACAACTGCGAATCCTTTACCTTGCTCTCCAGCATGTGCAGCCTCAATAGCAGCATTCATCGCTAACATATTTGTCTGCTGAGATATATCAATAGTTGAATTTACGAAGTCAGTAATACCTCTTATAGAAGTTATTAATGATTTTGTAATATTTTCAGTTTTTACTATTTTTTCCTTACTGTCCTCTGCCAAAGACACAACATGTTCGGATTCTTCTTTGGCTTTACCCACTGAAAGAGATACTTCCTGCATGTCTTTTTGCATAGTCATAGTCAATGAATTAATTTGATTTATGCTTACAGACTGATCATCAATTTTACTTTGAAGATTATTAGTCATATCATCAATAGAAATTAATTCAGCCAAGCTAGAAGCGATAATTTTATATATTTCCAAATTACTAGTTTCTACATGTTTAAATTCTGTTTGCTGAGATGATATATTATCTATTATTAAACTTACAGATTCTGTCATAGATCCGGCAGCTTCAGAAATATCTACCATCTTCACTTTTAAAGCATTACTTTGCTCTTTTGACACTTTAAGAGTTTTTGATACGCTTGAGAATACATGCTGAACCATATCAAAAAATATTCTTATCCAAGTACTTAAATCCCCTAGAGAATCCCTAGAATGAATCTTACTTACATTAACGAATATATTATTATCAAAAACCCCAGATTCCAATTCTTGAGATATTTTGTCCAAAGGCTTTAATGATATAGGAATAGTAATATTCAAAACTACTATTATAACTATGATTGCAAATATTAATATAATAAATATTGTATTATTAGTTGTTACCAATACATTATAGAAAAAGCTTGTAGGAACATACATAAATATATTATAAAAACCATTATCAAACTGTTTGAAAAATAATGTATATGTATTATCATCTACTTTATAATTCTCTCTTATTCTAGTATTAGTATAGAATGTTGTATTATCTATTGCATTATTAATCCATTCTATATCTTTCAAATCGCTTAATATATAATTAGCATTATCATGATAAACTATCTTTCTATTTCTAGAATCAAATATAACAGTATTGAATGGCCCTGTTTTCACTATATTAGTAAACATCTCATGAACTATTTCTAAAGAAACATCTGATAGAGAAACTCCTATAAGATTGTCATTAATACTGGAATATATAGGAGAAGAGAAAGAAATAACTTTTTGAGGTTTATCAATATTCTTTAAATATGGAGAAGAATAATAAATAGTTCTAGGTCTTTTAGCCTCTCTATTCCAGTTTTCAGGAAGAGCCAAAGAATAAAATTCTTCTTTATTATAATTATCATTAGCACTTTCTATCTTAGGCTGCATATTACCTGTATTACCAACATCATACAAATATAAAGAATAAAGTCCTCTCATATAAGGATTATTATCTATGATATCTGGTTCAAAATATATACCATTTGCTATAACATGATGCAAACCTAATTGAGATTTATGGAATCTATATATTATTTTTCTTAAATTAGTAGCAACATCTGTAACACTTCCTGTAGAGTATAAATCATAAGATACTGTAGCTATATCCGATAAAGAAACAGTACCTACAGTCGTTGAAGTAAATATATTATCAAAAGTAGAAGATACATCATAAAAATAGTTCTGCGAAATATTCATAGCAGAATTATATAATGCTTCTCTATTCGTTCTAGTATTTATAAAAATTGTTGGGGATAATGCTAAAATTACAACTATAATAACTAATAAAAGTATCTTATTTTTTAGACTCATAGAAAAAACCTTATATTAAATAAAAAAATTACTGCTTAAATTATCGGATACTTTTTTTTTATTATTAAGAATGATATATATTATTTTTTCAGAAACTTTCTTGATAATCTTCCTTTAAACATACTAATAAAGGAAACAAAATCATCATTTCTTAATACAATGTTTATTATAGAATAAACAACAACTCCTAATAATATTACTATAAATACTTTTAATATAAAAAATATCCTAGAATCAGCATTACTATATAACAAATAATATTTCATTCCATAGACAGAAGCCGCCATAAATAAACTAGCAGCCAATGTCTTTACAACCTCAATTTTTTTATTTATTATCGATTTCACTGCCATTCTCTTTATAAGCAATACATATAGTATACAAAAAGATACAATATTTGCAACAACACTTGATATAGATATTCCTATAATATCGAATTTAAATATATAAACACATAAATAATTACTAACAGCATTAATAATAAATGTAAAAAATGCTACATATACAGGAGTTTTCATATCTTTCATAGCATAAAATGACTGTACAAGTATTCTATAGCTTGCCACAAAGAATAATGATATAGATAAATATCTTAAAGCACTAGATACTAAATATGTAGATTTTGAAGAAAAAGCACCGTACTCAAATATCATTCTTACAATTTCTCTGCCAAGTACCACAAATCCGAAAGTAGCCGGAATAGTAACTAAAGCAACAAGCCTTAAAGAATAGCCTAAATTTTCAACAGCTTCATCTTTTTTATTATCAGCTATTAATTTACTTAAAGTAGGAAGCATAACAGTTGCCACACTTACAGCAAAAACACCTAAAACAAATTCATGTATCCTAGTAGCAAAAGTAACAGCTGAAACCCTGCCCTCTCCTATAGCTCCGGCAAATGCAGTAGAAACAAGTAAATTTATCTGATATATGCTGGCTCCGAAAATACCGGGAGCAAATAATTTTATCATCTTTATAACATAAGGCTCTTTAAAATGAAAATAAGGCTTGAAACTAAAACCCTGTTTATGTACAAAAGGCATTTGATAGGCAAATTGTACGAATCCTCCAAGAAGTACAGCAAATGCGAATACATAAGCCATATTATTAAAAAAATTAGGAAGAAAAAATTTAAAAAACAAAGCCATAGATATAATTACAGTATTTAAAAGTATAGGACTTGCCGCAGATATTGAATAATATCCTCTTATATTAAGTACACCCTGCATCAAAGCTGCCAAAGATATAAATAAAAGATAAGGAAACATTATTCTTGATAGATCCGATGCCAAATTAAGAGCTTCTATATTATTATGTGCTGATTTATAAAGTATTTTAACAAGCAAAGGAGATATTATTATACCAATTCCTACAACTGCTATAAGTATTAATCCTAATAATGTAAAAACAGCTCTAAAAAATTTCTTTGACTCTTCAATACCTTTTTCTTTTTCAAGCTCTGTAAATACAGGTATAAAGCTTGCAACCATATTGCCTTCAGCAAATAATCGCCTCAATAAATTAGGCAGTATGAATCCTATTGCAAAAGCATCTGCTATGAATGTAGTGCCAAGCAAAGCCGCCTGAATTTGATCCCTAACAAGTCCGAATACCCTGCTTACTGTTGTTACCAATGACATTTTTAATGATGATTTAGCTATCTTTTCTTTACTTACTGTTTTATTCTCTGACATATTTCCTCTATTATAAATAAACTGCTAATAGTTTTTATTTTAAAATATAATTAATTATAACAGTATATCAAACATATTATAAAAGCCATATTGTAATATTTTATTCTATTAGAGTTATAAATATGTTAGGTTCTATTGCTTTTATTTTAGAATTAAAAAAATCTGGTGTGTTCCTAGTTACTATATAATCTAAACCATATTCTTTAGCACATTCTATTTGTAATCCATCTTCTATATCTTTACAATCTTTATCTATCAGAACTAAATTAATTTTTTTATTGTCTATAGGTATAATAGTAAATATTTTAGATAATTCTAAAATAATTTCTTTTCTTTCACTATATGAATAATATTTTCTAAGTATATAAAATAAATTAGTTATTGTATGTGCTGCTATATAACACTCTATAATATTATTAACACATAAGTCTATTATTTTTTTAGAATTTTCAAAAAATGGCTCTCTGTTCATTAAATAGTCTAAAATTATATTAGTATCAATTAAAATTCTTTTCATCTCTATATTCTTCTAGTTCTTTTTTATAGTCAAAATTTTCAGGTAATCTTCCTTGATATTTCTTTAAATTTTCTAAAGCCTGTTTTTTATCATTTATTATTTTTTCATTTGAATCATTATTTATAAAATCTATTACTGATAAAAGTTTATCTTCTGGTAATTCTTTAATTAAATTTAATGTTTTTTCTCTTAACTCTGTCACATAAATATCCTCTTAAATTATTATATATTAAATCTATAATAATTATATATCAAAATTTATTTTATTAAATTATTTTTTTAGATTTATAATAAATATTTAAACTATTTTTATAATATAGCTTTTACATACGAACACATATAGTAGAAAAATAAGCCTGATCAAAAAGTAATAAAAGACAATCAATATATTTTACTTAACATAATATTTTTTATTAATATATGCCTGTACTTGTGTTATTTTTACATATAAAGAAAATTAATAATTCAAACAAAACAAAAACTATAAATTAATCATATACTAAGATTTTAAATTTTGTTCTCACTCCCCACCCTTTATATTTAATGATTAATTTTGAATTTGTAATTTTCTTTATCTTTATTGCTTTAATATGAATAAGAACACCCACCCTAGTGTTATTTAAATTTTATACGCTAATTAACGCACGATTAATATTTTATACATAATAATTGTTATGAGTAAAGCAATTTTCATTATATAAAAATCGACTTACCATGCGTAATTATCAAAATATTATGATAACTAATAATTGAAATTTTATTATTTTGATGTAATATTAAAAAATTCATAGTTTATTTTTTATAAAAGAGGAATATATGCAAAATAATATTGATAAGGTTTTAATACTAGATTTCGGCTCACAATTTACACAGCTTATTACAAGAAGAATAAGAGAATTGAATGTGTATTCAGAAATTCACCCATTTCATGTTTCAATAGATTTTATAAAGGAATTTAATCCAAAGGCAATAATACTTTCAGGAGGCCCTTCAAGCGTATATGAAAAAGATGCACCAAAAGTAGATAAAGAGTTATTTAATTTAGGAGTGCCTATACTTGGAATATGCTATGGTATGCAGATAATAGTTTATTCTATGGGAGGAAAAGTTGAAAGTGCTGACAAAAGAGAATACGGAAAAGCTGAAATTGAAATTACTAATCATGAAAGCATATTTAAATCATTCGGTAAAAGCAATATAGTATGGATGAGTCATGGCGACAGTATTAAATCTATACCTGAAAGTTTTGAACTTATAGCAAAAACACCTAATACAGAACTTGCTGCTATAGAAAATAAACAGAAAAATATTTATGCTATACAGTTTCACCCTGAAGTAGTTCATACTGAAAATGGTATAAAAATCATAGAAAATTTCTTATTCAATATTTGTAAATGCGAAAGAAATTGGAATATGGGCTCTTTTATAGAATATGAAATAAAAAGAATAAGAGAAACTGTAGGCGACAAAAATGTAATATTAGGGCTTTCTGGAGGAGTTGATTCTTCTGTAGCTGCAGTATTAATAGAAAAAGCTATAGGAAAGCAATTAAAATGTATATTCGTTAATAATGGACTTCTTAGAAAAGATGAAGATAAAAAGGTTGTTGAAGTATTTAGAGATAATTTCAATATTGATTTAATTTATGTTGATGCTTCAAAGAGATTTTTAGATAAATTAGCAGGTGTTACTGATCCTGAACAAAAAAGAAAGATAATAGGACATGAATTTGTAAGCGTATTTAATGATGAAGCTAAAAAGATAGAAAATGTTGGATTTTTAGCACAAGGAACACTTTATCCTGATGTTATAGAGAGTGTATCTTTAAGAGGAAGTTCTGCTGTTATAAAAAGCCATCATAATGTAGGCGGACTTCCAAAGGACATGAAATTTGAACTTTTAGAGCCTTTCAGAGAATTATTCAAAGATGAAGTTAGAGAAATAGGTTTAGAATTAAAATTACCTGAAGATATAGTATATAGACAACCTTTCCCCGGTCCTGGTTTGGCAGTTAGAATATTAGGCGATATCACAGAAGAGAGAGTAAAAATACTTCAGGAAGCTGATGATATAGTGGTAAGCGAAATAAAAAAGGCTGGACTTTACAGAAAATTATGGCAGTCTTTTGCTATACTTCTTCCTGTAAAAAGTGTCGGCGTTATGGGTGACGGAAGAACCTATGAACAAGTTTGTGCTGTAAGGGCTGTTGAAAGTGTTGATGCTATGACTGCTGACTGGGCTAAAATTGATTATAATGTTTTAGGTATAATATCAAACAGAATAATAAATGAAGTTAAAGGTATTAACCGCGTTGTTTATGATATATCTTCAAAACCGCCTGCTACTATAGAATGGGAATAATTTTTATAATAGCGGGAAATACATGAATACTAAAGTTAAATCAGTCAAAAATAAAACTATTGATTTTGATATAAATACAGAAGAAGGTAAATCATATCTAAACAAATGTATTATAGACAATGAAAATATAACAGAATACAAAAAAGAAAATATTATAAATAAAACTATAAACGGCAATACTTTTGATGTATTAAAAAAAATAGAAAAAAATATAGCTGATTTAATGATAGTTGATCCGCCTTATAATATATCCAAAAATTATCATGGTTTTAAATTCAAAGATATAGATAATTTAAGCTATGAAAAATATACTCATCTATGGGTGGAAGAAATTATTCCAATATTAAAAAAAGATGCCACAATATATGTATGCTGTGATTGGAAGTCTAGTCTTGTAATAGGTAATGTTTTGGAAAAATATTTCAACATACAAAACAGAATCACTTGGCAGAGAGAGAAAGGCAGAGGTGCTAAAAATAATTGGAAGAATGGAATGGAAGACATATGGTTTGCTACCCTATCAAATAAATATACTTTCAATGTAGATGATGTAAAAATAAGAAGAAAGGTAATAGCTCCATATAGAATAGAAGGAAAGCCTAAAGATTGGACGGAAACAGAAGACGGAAATTTTAGAGATACATGTCCGTCTAATTTTTGGGATGATATATCCGTTCCTTATTGGTCTATGTCAGAAAACACTGCTCACCCTACTCAGAAGCCTGAAAAGTTAATAGCGAAATTGATATTAGCAAGTTCAAACGCTGATGATTTTATATTTGATCCTTTTTTGGGAAGCGGCACTACTTCAGTTGTAGCGAAAAAACTAGGAAGAAATTATTCAGGTATAGAACAGCATAAAACCTATTGTGCTTGGGCTGAAAAAAGAATCGAAAATGCTGAAAGCAACAAAGAAATACAAGGCTACACAGGTAATGTATTTTGGGAGCGAAATAGTATTTCAATGCAGAAAAAAATAAAGAACGTCAATCAATAATTCATGTATAAAAAATAGTTAAAATTTTTATAATATCAAAAAATATTATTTGGGAATATGAATATAAAAATCATGTATTATTTTTGCATATGAATGATGTTTATACTAAAAAATCAATTATAATTGAATATTGATATTATTCAATAATAGTAATATAATATAAAAATATATATTAACATGTATTTAAAGGAACTATGAGAGATATATACATGATGAAAATTGATGGTAAATATAAAATTTCAAATATAGTATCAATTCATATTTTTTAATATAATTTATGATGCTACAATGAGGATAACATGTTAATTATTCAAAAAACGCCAAAAGAACCTTTACTTATAGATATAAAAGATACATATTACACAAAAAATAATAATAATATAAATGTTAAACCTTTCTTGAAATGGGCTGGAGGAAAAAGTCAGATACTTTCAGAAATAGAAAAATATTATCCATTTACAAATGGTACAATCAATAAATATGCAGAACCTTTTGTAGGCGGAGGTGCTGTTCTTTTTGATATATTAAATAAATACCATTTAAAAGAAATTTATATTAGCGATATTAATGCAGAATTAATAAATACATATCATATAATTAGAGATAATATTGATTCTATGCTTCATATACTTTCTATAATACAAAATGAATTTATCTCTATGGACACAGATAATCGTAAAGCTTATTATTTAAAAAAACGAGAACGTTTTAATGAATTGAAAGTAAATGATAATAAAAGTATAAATATTGAAAAAGCAGCTCTTATGATTTATCTTAATAAAACCTGTTTCAATGGTTTATATAGGGTTAACAAAAAGGGAGAATTTAATGTTCCAATGGGACTTTATAAAAATCCAACAATATGCGATGAGGAAAATTTAAGGTCAGTATCAGAAAAATTACAAAATGTAACTATTGTATGCGGAGATTATCATGAATCTGCAGACTTTATTGATAAAGATACATTTGTGTACTTTGATCCTCCATACCGACCTCTAACAACAACATCTAATTTTACTGCTTATACTGAAAATGTATTTGATGATAATTCACAGATAGAATTAGCCTCATATATAAATAGCTTACATAAAAAGGAAGCTAAAATTGTTGTTAGTAATTCTGATCCTAAAAATGTAAATACAAATGATACTTTTTTTGATGATATTTACGCTTCATATTTCATTAGACGAGTAGATGCTGCCAGAATGATTAATAGCAATAGTAAGTCCAGAGGAAAAATAAAAGAATTGCTGATAAGTAATTTTTTAATATAATAAAATACTAAAAAGGAGGTGATATATATGTCATATACTGAAAATGATGAAACCGCACAGTGTCCATGCTGCGGTAAGGCTGCTAAAGGAAAAAATAATATTGAAGTTGAATTTGGTTATCGAAATATGGGAGATGGTAGAGTAATTCCGCAATCATATTGCAGAGCATGTAGGATTGCTCATTGTGAAGCTGGAAAACCATGTAAAGCAAAATAAATGATATGAGGAGTGTTGGGGTAAAATGATTCCACACTCCCCAAATTTAAAATTAGTAGGGTTAAATATATGAATAGAAATTTCAATAATTGGCTAGCTACTTTTCGTGATAGCATTGCAGATTATAAATATTATATAGATTTTGAAAAAGTATATTGCAATGTTGATAGTATCAAAGTAGAGCTGAATATACTTAATACACTTATAGGATCGAAAAATATAAAAAATGATTTTAAAGCTTTAATTGAGAAATATCCAGAGGCTTTAAAATGTATACCTTTATTGCTAGCTGTTAGATCTAATGAAATATACTGTCAGGATATTAAAGGAGGATATTTATATAAGTTTAATTTAAAAAATGTATCTTTTAGTGAAAATGAAGAATATGAAAAATATGCATATTTTATGGAACATACTGGTTTATTTGATTTGCTGGAGAATCATATTATTAGTAATTTAGTTGATTATGCAACAGGAGTTGAGACAGGGCTAGATTCTAATGGACGTAAAAATCGCGGCGGTCATTTGATGTTATGCGTATTTTTGAGAATGCTGGATTTAAATTGAAAGAACTTATTATTAAAGAACAACATAATTGCCGGGCAACAGGATATTGGAAAACAAACAGTGTAAAATATAACTTTTTATTAATTGCCCATGAATATTTATTCGTGTTTAGAAAATAATAAAATAAATGTACAATTTAAATTATTCATAAATAAAAAATGGAGCTGCCTCCCACGAACAACCCCATTACTTTTAATAATTGAACAAAAACTTTACTAAAGTATTAAATTAAAGAACCGATAATATAAATGTGACAAGGGTGGGAAATTATCCTTGCACATTTAAAGCACCCCCTGTGATTTTCGGCTCTACCTCAACAGTAGCTGTTTTGTCAGAGAAATTACTTCTGACAGTAACATTTACCCCGCCTATTGACGTAGTATACGTATTAGTTGTGTCAGTCGTAGTAATAGCTGTAACCATATTTGTAAACTCCTTTTAAAATATAGCTTTGTCCTTTAGATATTATACTATATAATAAAAAATTCACAAATAGAAAATTATCTTTTTTGAGTAATTTTAATAGTATAAAAATATTGACTTTATGCATAAATTGTACTATCATAATTTTATGGCTTACAGTAAAACTATTAGAGAAGAAGAATTAAAAAATAAAGTAGCAAGAGATTATTTTAACTCTTTCGATAATACTCAAATCATAGAAGAGATTGATTTCAGTATTGCACCTAAAAAAGAAGCAGACAAAAAAGAAACAGAATATTTTTTGTGGGCTGAAGCTAAAAACGGAAATAAAAAAAATATTTATGAATCTTTTGTGCAGCTGATACTTACTATAGGAAAGAAAAGAGTTTTTGATAAACATTTGCCTCCCCCATTTTTGGGAGCCTTTGATGCAGAAAAAATAGCTTTTATTCAATATTATAAAGTTCTTGATGTATTTAATCAAAATGATTTTAATTGGAATGTAACGCCTTCGGATCATGAATCTAAAGAGTTTAAACAGCTTTATAATCTAGTAGAAGATACTTTGAAAAAAGAAATCTATATTTATAAATTTGATGATGATGATACAGAATTAAAAGAGTTTATAAGGGTTAATTTCATAGCTGGTAAAAACTCTTTATCGAAAGTGCAGATTGACAAGAATAATTTTGTTAATATA
>CASEHG010000125.1 GCA_949287565.1 uncultured Brachyspira sp. | reverse complement strand
AATATCTTTTTCATATATTTCTAGTAAATCATCTATCTTTACTTCCATATATCCATCCATATAATAATTTCTTTATTTCTATAATTAACAAATTCTTTTTATACAATACTTTACTAGAAATATATTTTTTATTATAGTATATATCCAATATATAATTAAACATATCAAGTTTAGTCATAATAATATAATACAGATTAATCAGGATAAAAGCATGAAAAAGTTTTAAATTTTACAAATTTATGTAAAATATTAAGACTTTTTTTTAATTAAATGGTATTCTATTATTAGGAATAAAAGGTGGTAATAGAATGGATGATTTAATAATGAAAGCAAATGATTTGGAAGATACAAGACAAGCATGGAAAATAAAACATAATTTAGTAGATATATTAGTTATAGTAATGTTATCAGTTCTTACAGGACATAATGATTTTGAAGAAATGGTTATATTTGCAGAAGCAAGATTAGAAATATTACGAAAATATATAAAATTAGAAAATGGAATTCCGCATAAAGATACAATTAAAAGAGTTGTTGCAATTATTGATCCTAATCAATTAAATCTTGTTTTTTATAGTTGGTTAGCAAATATAATAAATGATAAAAATCATACGTTTTTAGATGAAATTAATAAAATTATTGCATTTGATGGAAAGACAATTTGTGGAAGTAATGATATTTATAATAATGCATTGCATATATTAACTGCATTTGATACAGAAAACGAATTAGTTTTAGGACAATTACCTGTAGATGTTAAAACTAATGAAATAACAGTTATGCCTGAACTTATAAAATTATTAGATTTAGAAAATACAGTGATAACTGCAGATGCATTAAATTGTCAGTATGAAATAGCAAATACAATAGTAGAAAAGAAAGGTAATTATGTTTTAGCACTTAAAGGAAATAAAGGAACACTATATGAAGATGTTGTAGATTATTTTGATGAAAAAACAATTGAACAAATAATTGCTAAGAATGAACTTTATAAAAAAACAATAGATAAGGCACATAGTTGTATAGAAACTAGAGAATATTTTTTAATATTAGATATAGATTATATAAAGAAAAATAAAGGTATTAATTACAATAAATTAACAAGTATAGGATTGGTAAGAAAAACTAAAGAAAATTTAAATACTGGAGAAATTATTGAAGAAAGAAGATACTATATCAATAGTATTTATGATATAGATTTGTTTTCTAAAACGGTAAGAAAAGAATGGTCAATTGAGAATAATTTGCATTGGCATTTAGATTATACTTTAAAAGAAGATTACAGTACGATAATTAATAAAAAAGTAGCATTTAACCTAAATATAATAAGAAAAAGTGTGTTATCGATGTTAAAGATAATAGATGTTGGTAAGAAATATTCCCTAAAAAATAAAATCCATTATATAAATGATAATTTTGAAACGTTTTTTCCTAATATCATAGAACAATTGTCAAGTCAAGTGTCAACAAAATAATTGTTCTAAGTAATTAAAGGATTTTTTCGTGCTTTTGTCCTGGTACGGTGGTGTGCAATGCTGTCAACTTAAGAAAAATTTGGTATAATAATTAGTGGTATCATATGTCATATAAAAGAATAGAAAGAAGTTTAAAAAACATTATAATGAAAAGTGAGAATTGTGAAAATTATAAAAATACTCAAAAAAGCTTCACTAGAAATAGAAAAATGAACTTTAAGGATTATGTGTGGTATCTAATTTTTCAAAAAGGAAGGACAGCAAGCATGGAATTAGATGAATATTTAAAACATAAAAACAATACTTATAAAATTAGTATAAGTAAACAGGCTTTTTCTAAACAAAGATTAAATTTGAAACCAGAAATATTTATAGATTTATATAAAGATTATTTAAGGGATTTTTATACAAATTCAAAAGATGAAGTAAAGACTTATAAAGAACATCATGTTTTAGCAGTAGATGGTTCAATGTTTGAAATTCCAAATACTAAAGAGTTAAGAGAAATATTTAAAACGCAAAAAAACAGTTCAGGGCATAGAGAATCGGCAAGGGCGAGAGTGTCAGGAATATATGCTATTGAAAATGAATTTATAATAGATGCTGTAATAGCTGATTGTGAACAAGGAGAAAAAAACCTTGCAAAAAAGAATGTAATAGAAGCTGGGAAAATTATAGATTTAACAAAAAGTATCATAATTTTTGATCGAGGATATCCAGGGATTGATTTAATATGGTTTTTAGAAAAAATAGGAGCAAAATATATTTTCAGATTGCAAAGCACAAATATGTATGAAAAAGAAAAAAGACAGATGGTCACAAATGATGAATGGGTAAAATTAGATGTATGTGGTGATAGGCTTCGTAAGATTGAAGATGAAGCAATCAAAAAGGAATTAAAAGAAATAAAAAATATATCAGTAAGGCTTATTAAAGTAATACTAGATACAGGTGAAATTGAATATTTGTTAAGCAATATTTCTGAAACAATTATATCCGAAATTGAAATGAAAAGTGTATATTTTAAAAGATGGCAAATAGAAATCGGATATGATATATTAAAAAATAAGTTGCATATTGAAAATTTTACTGGAAAAACAAAAATAACAATAGAACAAGATTTTTATGCCCAGATTTATGTTTTTAATTTATTACAAGATATAAAACATGATGCTAATGAAAAAATCAAAAAAAAAAACTGAAAATAAAAATTTAAAATATGAATATAAGCCTAATGTAAATTTACTAGCAGGATGGTTAAAAAATATTTTAATTGCTATGATTTTTGTGAATAGTAAAAAGAAAAAACGTGAATTATACAAAATAATTTTGGAAAAGGCAGAAAAAAATTTAGTAGCAATTAATCCAAATAGATCATATACTCGAAAGGCATATACAAGTAGAAGGAATAAATATTCAACTAACATTAGATATAATATGTGAAAATAAAAATAACCACAATATTGTCTTAAGTTGACAGCATTGTGGTGGTGTGAGAGGGACAAATTTACAAATTATTGTAAATTTTCTCTACTCGATTATTGTCTCTGGATATGATGGTGTATAATCTGGATCTAGAATTTCTGGTGTGTATAAATGTTAAAAGAAAAAGTCATAAATATATCAAAGTTAAAAAGTCATAACTTTATATATTGAAATAACTATAATAGTATATAAAAAGCAACTATAACTTGTATATTTGAAAATGCTAATAATTTAAACATAGTTAATATAAGAATTATT
>CASEHG010000124.1 GCA_949287565.1 uncultured Brachyspira sp. | reverse complement strand
CAAAATATAAAAATGTCCGCCGCCTGTATAAAGCAAATTAGATCTTTTTAATTTAAAATACTCTAATATCTCATCAACTATATGTTCAAGCATTATTTCTAAATAAAATGATCTAGCTCTCAAAGATTTCAAAGCGCCTTTTGAAGATATAGTATATATAAATTTTTGTATGCCTGAAATATCTGCAGAAAGTAAGGCGAAATATTTTTCTTCTTTTAAGGATAAGTTTTCATATATGTTATTAGTTCTTAATAAAAATAAACATGAAGATAATGCAGTATTAATTTTTAATTTATCATAAAAAGATATATCACCAATACTATTTCCATTTTTATAATAAGGTACATAAGAAAGAATATTTGATAAAACATTTAAAATAATATTAGGTTCATTTATAATTTCATCTAAATTTAAACTTTCAAAATATTCTTTATTTTTATCATAAAAGGAATCTACATTTATTTTATTTAAATTATTAGGATATACTATTTTATCATTTAAAATATCAAGTGCATAATATTTAGCATTATTAATATTCTTATTACTATTTTCTTTAAAAAGAGTGAATATAGATTTTAATGCTTTATTGTTCTCATAAGATAAATTCTTGCAATCAAGTATAATACTTTCAAGTTCTTTCGAAACCATACTTAATAATTCAGCATTATTATTGCTTAATTTAGCCAATTTATTTTTTAATGGATAAAATATTTTTTGACAAATTATGCTATTTTCACCAAAAAATAAAATGATATTATCTAAATCATAAAAAATAGATTTCAATAAAAAAGAATTATATATTTCATAATTACACATAATAAATATTATATTAAATTAAACTTTAAAGTCAACAATATATAAATAGTCATTTTGTGAAATAAATATTTTTAATGAAAAATATTTTATACTTGTAACTTTACTATTATATGGTATAATTTTTATGTATATACTTTGAATAAAATTAAGGATTCATTAGAGATGGAAAAAATTAATATAAATAAAATAATGGAATTATTACCTCATAGATACCCTTTCTTACTAGTTGACAGAGTAGAAAGTGTCGAAGAAGGAAAAATACATGCTATAAAAAATGTAACTTTTAATGAACCTCAGTTTACAGGACATTTTCCCGAAAGTCCTATTATGCCAGGTGTTTTAATGATAGAAGCTTTGGCTCAGACTTCCGGTATTTACTGCTATACAAAGATTTTAAAGCCAGATGAATATGGTAAAAAATTCATGTTCTTCGCTAAAATAGATAATGTTAAATTTAAAAATCCTGTAATACCGGGAGATGTTATGGATATGTTTGTTACTGTTGAAGCATTTAGTAACAATCTTCTTAAAACTCATGGAGAAGTAAAAGTTAATGATAAATTAGCTTGCTCTGGAGATTTAGGTTTATTTTTAGTAGATAAGGAAGCTATGAAAATAGATAAATAATAGCTTAAATAAAATAAGGATAATAAATGTCAAATAATATACATCCAACTGCAATAATTTCTGATTCTGCTAAAATTGCAGATACTGCAGAAATTGGGCCTTATGCCATTATAGAAGGTGAAGTAACTATAGGTGAAAATACAACTATCGGAGCACATTCTGTAATAAAAGAATATACAACAATAGGTAAGAACAATATAATACATGATCATGCTGTTATAGGAAATCTTCCTCAAGATATACATTTTGATAGAAAAACTGTTAGCTTTTTAGAAATAGGTGACGGAAATGAAATTAGAGAATTTGCTAATCTTCATAGAGCATCTAAAGAAAATGCTAAAACTATTATAAAAAATAATTGCTATATAATGGCTACAGGGCATGTTGCTCATGACTGTGAAATAAATGATAATGTCATAATATGTAATGGTGCTTTAGTAGCAGGACATGTAAGAGTTGAAAAAGGTGCATTCATATCTGGAAACTGTGTGGTACATCAATTCTGTGCTATAGGTCAGTATGCTATGATAAGCGGTATGTCTGCTGTAGGAAGAGATATACTACCATTTGCATTAACTGCTCATGCAGGTGAAGCAATTATTTATAAGCTTAATTTAGTAGGTATGAGAAGAGCTGGATTTACTTCAGAACAGATTTCTCAGGCTGAAGAAGCTTATGATATGTGGTTTAATTGGAATAAAACAAAACAAGAATTTTTAGATACATATTTAAATGACACCTCATTGAATCCTATAGCTAGAGATATTGTAGAGTTTATATCCAAAGCTAGAAGAGGAATAACCCCTAGAAAAACGGTTTAAAAAATAAAATAAATTATGAGAATATTTATAGCCACTGGCGAAGTTTCAGGCGACATTCAAGGTGCCTTATTAGCAAGAAAAATAAAAGAGCTGGATCCTGATATAATATTAGACGGTTTTGGCGGTGTTGAAATGCAAAAGGCTGATGTCAATATATTATCTGATATGTCCACTTTATCAACTATAGGTATATTTGAAGGGGCTAATCCTAAAGTTGCTTTTAAAAATCTTGGTGCTTTTAATAGATTAAAAGAGTATTTAAAAAATAATAAAGTTGATATTATGCTTCTTGTGGATAATCAAGGTGTAAATTTATTATTGGCAAAATACTGCAAGGCTAATAATATAAATTATATGTATTATTTTCCTCCTCATGTAGGTATATGGGGTGCTTGGAATGCTAAAAGGCTTCTTTCTGCCAAAAAAATAATTACTCCTTTCCTATTCGATTATGAAGTATACAAAAAATTTGGTTGTGATGTGATGTACAGCGGACATCCATTTGCAGATTTGGATTATAATAAAAATATACCGCCATTAAATATGCCTAAAAAAGAATATACTGTGGGAGTTCTATTTGGAAGCAGAAATCAAGAAATAAAAAAGTTAGCTCCTGTATTTATAAAATCTATGAAGATGCTTAATGATATGCTTTCTTCAAATATAAGATTTGTAATACCTATAGCATATCCAGAATATAAAGAACCTATAGAAAAAATTTTAGATAGTTATAAAAATTTATTGGAAAATGTTTCATATTCTTTATTATGCGGCGATGATAAAGATTATGTTTATTCCTATTCCGATGCCTTAATAATGTCAAGCGGTACGGCTAGTCTTTTAGCTGCATGTTATGGAAAACCTATGGTTATATGTTATAAGATATCATTTATAACATTTTTACTTGGAAAATTATTTACAAATATAAAATATGTTGGTATGCCTAATGTTCTTCTTAATGAGGAAGCAGCTCCTGAACTTTTACAAAATGACTGTAATCCCAATGCCATTACAAGTCATATTATGAAATATTTAACCGATAAAGAATATTATAAAAGAGTAAGTAATAATTTGCTTAGAGTGAGAGAAACTTTAGGTGAAAAGAATGTGCTAGAACGTATAGCAAAAGAGATTATAAATTCATGATAGATTCTAAAACCGATATAGAAGAGATAAAAAAATATATTAAAAATCATAAAAAAGAGCCTATAAAATTTAATATTACTTGGCTTGATAATAATTCTAAACAAAAAATAAATTTCATTTTAGAAGAAATATTAAAAAAATATAATATAAGTAAATATACAAATGATGCACATTATATTATAATGGAGCTTATATCAAATGCTATAAAAGCTAGATATCTTCATACTATTACAATTAATACTTTGATAAACAAATTTCCAGATTTTATAGAAAAAATAAAAAATGAAGAATATTTCAATGATTATGATATAATGAGTGAATATTCTAATATATTAAAAGACGAAGAAACTATAAAACAATTAAAAGAATTTATAAAATTAGAAAATAATCTTATAAAAGATATTGATAATAATATTGAAATTGATGAAAATAAATACTCAAAATTATTATTATGCAATAGCAAACTTACCATAACATTGGTGACTAGATTTAATAAAAACAATATAGAATTTGAAATAATAAATGATGCTCCTCTTACAATGATTAGCAGAACAAGAATAGATTCTAAAAGATTAACATTTAAAGAATATTATAAAAATAATTTAGTAGAAAAATTCTTTATGGAACAATTAGATAACACAGAAAGTGCAGGATTTGGACTTGCATTATGCGATTTGAGATTATTTAATCAAACTTTAGAACCGCATGATCATTTAAAAATATATGATGAGAATCATAAAACGCATTCAAAATTGATACTTCCTATCAAAAAACAATTCTCTCTTGTTATATATAATAAATACTAAAAATTTAAAATTTATTTACATACCCCACCCTTTATTCTTTAGAACTTTTATTTGAATATAAAACTTAATTTTTAATTATTAATTTATTTAGAAAATAAAGCACCAGCCCAAGTTGTTTTTAAATTTAAAAATCTATTTAACGCACGGTTAGCTAAACTTAATAACATAATTAATTTATAATTATTAATAATACATCTATATTCATAACTTTACTCTGCGTGCGGTGAGAAGATTAAAAATATAATTAAATTTTGGGTGGGTAGCCATAATTTTAACATAAATAAAAAAGAAAAATTAATTCAATATTCTAAATAAAACAAAAAAGATATAGGGTGGGATTTAAAATAAAGCAAAAATATTATATATCCAAATAAATTATTTTAGCACCGCTTCCTCCAAGATTTATAGGAGCATCAGAATAATATTTTATATGATTTTTTCCTTCTGTTACTAAATAATATTCAACTAGATTTTTTAAAACAGGTATTCTATTCTCGCTTCCAAAACCTTTACCATGTATTATTAGTATTGGGCTTATTTTATTTTTTTTACATTCATAAATAAAATGTTTAATTTCTATTAATGCTCTTTCACTTGTAAGTCCATGTAGATCTAGCCTATCTTTTGGAATGGCATTTTTTATATTAGGCTTGAATTTAGTATTAACTTTTCTGTCATGAATAGATTTTTTAGAATGATTAGTGCAATCGAGATTCTCAATTGCACTTAAAAACATTTCTTCATCTTCTTTTGTGTAGGCTAATTCTTCTTTTGAATTGATTTGAATTTCTTTATTAAGATTATTTTCTTTATCAATTTTAGTTTTATTAAATTCTTTTTTTATATCTTCTCTTTTATTGTAAAAATCATCAGGAAAATGTCCATACTCTAAATAGAATTCAAATAGTCTTCTTTCTTCTTCTTCAGAGTTTTTTGGCATATTTATAAAATCCTAAATAATAATTTATGAATTTAATAATTTTAAAAACTCAGCATTGTCTTTAGTAGAATTCATTTTATCAACAACAGTTTCTATTAATTGATCTTCATCTATACCCTGAGACTGCATATATTTTCTCAATGCCCACATTTTATTTTTCTCTTCTTCAGTAAGAAGTAAATCCTCTCTTCTAGTAGAAGAAGAATCAATATCAATAGCAGGGAAAAGTCTTCTATTGGCAAGTTTTCTATCTAAATGAAGTTCCATATTACCAGTACCTTTGAACTCTTCATAGATATAATCATCCATTTTACTTCCAGTATCAACTAAAGCAGAAGCAATTATAGTAAGAGAGCCTCCTTCTTCTATATTACGAGCAGCACCGAAGAATCTTTTTGGTTTATGCAAAGCATTTGAATCAACACCGCCTGTTAATACTTTACCGCTTGCAGGAACTACTAAGTTATAGGCTCTTGAAAGTCTTGTAATAGAATCTAATATGATAACAACATCATGTTTATTTTCAACTAATCTTTTTGCTTTTTCTAATACCATTTCAGAAACTTGACAATGTTTATCAGGAGTTTCATCAAAAGTAGATGCTATAACTTCAGCTTCTGGTACTTGTCTTTTCATATCAGTAACTTCTTCAGGACGTTCATCTATAAGAAGAATGAAAAGTTTAATATCAGGATAATTTTTACATATAGCATTAGCAATTTCTTGAAGCATCATAGTTTTACCAGCTTTAGGAGGTGCTACAATTAATCCTCTTTGACCTTTACCTATAGGAGAAACTAAATTAATAATACGAGTAGAAATTTTATTAGGAGCAAACTCTAAATCTATACGTTCATTAGGAAAAATTGGAGTTAATTTATCAAAATGAGGTCTTTTATATAGATTATTAGGTTCTTCCCCATTAACAGTTTCTATTCTAAGTAAAGCAAAAAATTTCTCTCCAGCATTATCTTTAGGAGGTCTCACTTCACCTGTAATTAAATCACCAGTTCTAAGTCCGAAAAGTCTTATTTGAGCAGGAGAAATATATATATCATCTGGTCCAACTAAATAATTACTATTTTTTGAACGTAAGAAACCAAAACCATCTTGTAAAGTTTCTAAAGTACCTTCAGCAACTATTTTTCCCTCTAAAGCAATCTGTGCCTTTAATATAGCATGCATAAGTTCTTGACGTCTTATATTATTACTAGTGTCTTTCTTTATACCATAAGACTCAGCAAATTCTAATAATTCCTCAAAAGTTAAAACACTTAATTTGCTAATATAAAGTATATCATGAGGTCTTTTTATTTCTTTTACTTCATCATTAGTTTCTATTTCTTTATCAAATTCATCTTTTTCCTGTATAATTTCTGAATTATTTGTATTTTCTTCATTAGTTTCAGCAACAACTTGTTTTACAACTTTCTTTCTAACAACTTTCTTCACCTGAACAGGAGCTGTTTCAATTTCCTCATTTTCATTAGATACTTTCACACGTTTTTTGGTTGGAAAAGGCATAATAATTCCTTCGATAAACAATAATCATGCCAAGTTATAGCGAATACTCGCTATAACTACACGATATAATATTTATCTTAATTTGCTTATATTAGATTTATAAACTTGATTTAATTTATTTTTATTTTATTTATTTTCAGTTTTAGCAGAACTGCTATCAGATTCGCAAAGCATAACAACACACATGTCAGCAGCATCACCGAATCTCTTATATGATAAAATTTTTCTTACATAACCGCCGTTTTTACCAGCATATCTAGGAGCTATATCCTTAAAAAGTTTAGCAAGTACATCTTTGTCTTTAATATACTTTGCTATAGTTCTTCTATTGTGAACATTATCAACTTTAGCTTTATATATTGTTTTATCAGCTAATTGCTTAATAGCTCTACCCTTTTCTTTAGTAGTTTCTATTTTTTCATATTTAAAAAGAGAAGTAAGCATATTAGAAAGCATAGCTTTTTTATGTGCACTTGTTCTATTAAATTTTTTTACTGTAACTCTATGTCTCATTTTACTATCCTTGAAAGTTTATTAACTTTTATATTATTCTCTTATCCTCTCATACCAAGATGAGCATTATACTCAGCTAGCTTTTCTTTAATTTCTTCGATAATCATTTCATTAGCACCGATTAATCTTAATAAATCAGCATCAGTTTTTACAGCAACTTTATCTAAAGTTTTCAAATCAGAAGCCATTAAGAAATTAGCAGTTCTAACAGAGAATTCTACCTCTTCAATATGTTTACCTTTAAGAGAATCAAGCACAGAATCTTTAGGAGTTTCTTCTATTTTTTCATCATCTCCATTAGCCTCTTCAGGATCCATAAAATGCTTTAAATTATCTCTTAAAATCTTAGCAGCTTGGGATAAAGCCTTATCAGGAGCTATATTACCCTTAGTTTCTATCTCAAGAGTAAGTTTACCATAATCTATACGCTGACCCACTCTGATAGGATCAACATTATATTTGACACTTACAATAGGAGAATAAATAGCATCTATAGCTATAGCATTAATATCTTCTAATAATTCAATATTCATTTCAGCAGGCACATAGCTGTATCCGCCTTCAATTTGAATATCCATCTCAAAAGTATATCCCTCAGCGATTGTAGCTATATAGTAGTCAGGATTATGCACTTGAGCTTCAGTATCATCAGCCACCAAATCTCCAGCAGTGATAACACATGGACCTTCTTTTTTCATATGAATAGTTTTAGTATCCATATGGCTAGGAAGAGAAACCACAACATTTTTAAGATGCATAATCATAACAATTGTGTCCTCTTTCATTCCAGGAACATTTTCAAATTCATTGCTAACACCATCAATTTTGATAGTAGTGATAGCATAACCAGGTATAGAAGATAATAGTACTCTTCTTAAAGCATTACCAACTGTTACCGCATATCCTCTCTCAAAAGGCTGAGCTATAAATTTACCATAAGTAGGAGTTAAATCCTTCTTTTCAAAAGTAACTCTATGAGGATGTCTAATAGATTCTAATATTTCTTTTAATGCCATTCTTAAAATACCCCTTATAAAAGAGTTCCATTACTTAGAATAATACTCAATGATGAGCTGTTCATTAATAGGATACTCTATATGCTCTCTTATAGGTAAAGTTACGATTTCACCTGTCTTATTAGAAAGATCTAAACTTAACCAAGCAGGAACATACTCACTTTTTAAACCTTCCACTATAGTTTTTACTTCAGCTACTGCATTACCTCTTTCAGTGATAGAAACTTTATCACCTACTTTAACGCAATAAGAAGGAACTGTCATTCTTTTACCATTAACTGATATAAAACCATGAGCTACAAATTGTCTAGCTTGATTTCTGCTTTTAGCAAGTCCAAGTCTGTAAACAACATTATCCAAACGAAGCTCTAATAATCTAAGTAAGTTTTCACCGGATACACCAGCTACACGAATAGCCTCATGATAATAATTTCTAAATTGTTTTTCTAAAACGCCGTAAATACGTTTAACTTTCTGTTTTTCTCTCATCTGAATACCATATTCTGATAACTGTTTCATTTTTCTGTTAGCAGGACCAGGTACATCTCTCTTTTTTGTTATAGCACATTTAGCAGTAAGACATCTATCGCCTTTCAACATAAGTTTCATTTTTTCGCGGCGACATAATCTGCAACTAGCATCTCTATATCTTGCCATAATTATTTATCTCCTATTATCAATACAATTCTTAATTAACTATTATATTCTTCTTCTTTTTCTAGGACGGCAGCCATTATGAGGCATTGGAGTAACGTCCTTAATAAGTTTAACTTTAAGACCTGAAGCTTCAACAGCTCTGATAGAGCTTTCTCTTCCCATTCCAGGACCTTTAACATAAACTTCTACTTCTCTTACACCCATTTCATAAGCTTTTTTAGATGCTTTTTCACTAGCAACTTGTGCTGCGAAAGGTGTAGATTTCTTACTACTTTTGTAATCTCCATCTAAACCTGCACTAGCCCATGATAAAGTGTCACCATTTCTATCAGTTATAGTAACTATTGTATTATTAAAGCTAGCCTTTATATGTACTATACCAAAAGCTTCAACTTTTCTATCTTTTTTTATTTTTTTATCTTTTAGAGTTTTTTTACCTTTTTGAGTAGCCACTATTCTCCCCCATTAATTATTTTTTACCTGGTGCTTTTTTCTTACCAGCAATAGCTTTTCTTGCACCGCCGCCTCTAGCATTACGAGAGTTTGTACGAGTGCGTTGACCATGTACAGGAAGCCTCTTAATATGACGCATTCCGCGGTATGAGTGAATGTCTTTCAAACGTTTTATATTATTATAAAGCTCTGTACGTAAATCACCTTCTACTTTAGTAGTGGCTTCTATAGCATCTCTTAAAGCAGTAATTTGTGCATCTGTTAAATCTTTAGCTTTAATAGAGTAGTCTATATTAGCTTTATCACAAATAACATGAGCAAGAGTACGTCCTATACCATATATATCAGTAAGGGCTATTTCTATTCTTTTATTATTTTTTATTTCAACACCCATTAAGCGTGCCATATTAATTATCTCCTTAAATTAATTACTTCTGTTTTTGTTTATGTCTTGGGTTTTTCTTACATATAACTCTAACGACGCCTTTTCTCTTCACTATTTGGCAGTCATTACAACGTTTTTTTATAGAACTTTTTACTTTCATTGTAACTAATCTCCATTTAATTTATTACTTATAACGATAAATTATTCTACCCTTTGTCAAATCATAGGGAGACATTTCTATAGTTACTTTATCCCCAGGAAGTATGCGAATAAAATTCATGCGCATTTTGCCTGATATATGAGCCAATATCCTATGACCATTTTCTAACTCTACTCTAAAAGTAGCATTTGGAAGAGGCTCTACTACAGTACCTTCTACTTCTATAGTTTCTCTTTCAGCCATATTATTACCTTCTCACCTTAGATTTCTTTAATATGCCGTCATAATTATGCATTTGTAAATAGGACTCTATTTGTTTTAATAACTCAACAGCAACACTTACACTAATCATTACAGATGTTCCACCCATCAAATAAACAAGCGAATTATTTGTACCTCTAAAAGGAGCAAATATAGGAATCTTAGACATTAAATCCGGAAATACAGCTATTGCTGCCAAGAATATTGAACCGCCTATAGTTATTCTGCTTAATACTGTTTTCAAATATTCTGCAGTTTGAGTACCTGGTCTATAACCTGGTATAAAACCGCCGGACTTTTTAAGATTCTCAGCTATATCATCAGGATTAAACTGTACTGATGTATAAACATAGGCAAACATTATAACTAATAAACAATAAAGAATTATGTATGCCCAACTTCCATAAGAGAAGAATCTAAGCAATGCATCAAGCCATCTCCATTGAACTCCTCTAGTTAAGCTAGCTATTTGAGCAGGAATTGCCATTAAAGCTGAAGCAAATATTATAGGAATTACACCAGATGGGTTGATTTTGAAAGGTATATGAGTTGATTGAGCTCCGAATACTTTTCTGCCTACAACTCTTTTAGCATACTGAACAGGAATTCTTCTTTGTCCGCTTTCTTCATAAACTACGCAGAATATTACTATTGCAAAAATCATAAAGAAAAGAACTATAACTAAAGAATTCAAATATTCACTTTCTCTCTTCTGTATAACATCATATATACCAGCAGGAATACGAGCAACAATACCGGCAAAGATTATAACAGATATACCGTTACCAAGGCCGCGTTCTGTGATCTGGTCACCTAGCCACATCAAGAACATGGTACCAGCAGTAGCTGTTACAACCACTAGAAGTATGAAACCTATACCAGGATTCATAAATATCATAGCACCTTCATTTATACTCTGAATCCAGCTAGCCATAGCTGCAGATTGTACTATACAAAGAACAAGAGTTAGATATCTAACATACTGATTTATTTTTTTACGACCACTCTCACCTTCTTTTTGCATTCTTTCCAAAGCAGGAATAACTACACCAAGAAGCTGCATTATAATTGAAGCAGAAATATAAGGCATAATACCTAATGCTAATATAGAAAATCTAAATAAAGCACCACCTGAAAATAAATCCATTATAGTTAAAAGTCCTCCTCCGCCTTGAGATGAGGACAAAAAACCTAATAATGCTGTAGGATCTATACCAGGTGTAGGAATATGACTACCTATTCTATAAACTAATATAGCAATAACAGTAAATAAGATTCTGCTTCTTAATTCTTGTACTCTAAATATATTAGCAAACGACTTAAACATTATAATTTACCTTAAGACTTTTTATCTTCTTTTTTTCTAATATATTTTTTGCGTTCATGTATTACAACTTTACCGCCAGATTTCTCTATTTTTTCTATAGCTTTTTTACTAGCCATATCAACTGTTATAGTAACAGCATTTTTTACTTCACCCATAGAAAGAAGTTTAATATAATCTCTCTTAGATGATAAGAAACCCATTTGAAGTAAAGTTTCTCTTGTGATTTCATTACCGCCTATAGAATCTAAATCACCAACATTGATAATATTTACACATTTTTTGAAAGCTGCATTAGTGAATCCGCTTTTTGGAATTCTTCTATGTAAAGGCATTTGTCCGCCTTCAAAACCAGCTCTTCTGCTGTAACCGGCACGAGACTGAGCACCTTTATCACCTCTGCCTGCAGTACAGCCCCAACCAGAACCTTGTCCGCGTCCTACTCTATGACGTTTTTTACTAGATCCCTTAGGAGCTCTTAATATTTTTGTATTTTCTTGTGCCATTTTTAAGAACCTCACTTATACTCTACTTTAAGAAGATGTGATATTTTATTTATCATTCCATTTATTTGAGGAGTTGCTTCTTTTTCTACAACTCTTCTGCCTTTTTTGAAACCCAAAGCTACAACTGTATCTCTTTGAGATTTCTCATAGCCTATAGGAGATTTTACTAATGTTATTACAACTTTAGCCATTATTCTGCCCTCCCATAAATTTGATCTATACTTACACCTCTTTTGTTAGCCATATACTCTACTGTTTTCAAAGATTTTAAACCTTCAAAAGTAGCTTTAGCTAGGTTCATAGAGTTGTTATTTCCTAAAGATTTAGAAAGAATGTTTTTAACTCCTGCTAATTCTAATACCGCACGAGCAGGACCTCCAGAAATAACTCCTGTACCTTTAGAAGCTGGTTTCATAACTATTCTGCTGCTTCTAAATACACCAACTGTATTATGAGGTATAGTCTCACCTTTTAAGTTAACTTCTATCATGTTTTTCTTAGCTTGCTCTATAGCTTTTCTTATAGCATCTGGTACTTCGTTTGCTTTACCGTAACCTAAACCAACATGACCATTTTTATCGCCTAAAACCATTAAAGCGGCAAATCTAAAACGTCTTCCGCCTTTCATAACTTTAGCTACTCTGTTTAAAGTTATTAGACGCTCTTCATACATACTTTTTTCTTCGTTGTTATTTATATCGTGTGCCAAGGTAATACTCCTTAAAATTTCAATCCTGCTTCACGAGCACCGTCAGCTAGGGATTTTATTTTTCCATGATATATATATCCGTTTCTGTCAAATACAACTTCACTTATATTTTTCTCTTTTGCTCTAGTAGCTAAAACTTTACCTATTTCTTTAGCTATATCCACATTCTTACCGCTTTTTAAATCTTTTTCTTGAGAAGATGCTGATGCTAAAGTGATACCTTTGCTATCATCTATTATTTGAGCAGATACATATTTAAGACTTTTATGAACTGTAAGTCTTGGACGCTCTGAGCTTCCTTCTATTTTTATACGTATACTTCTTTTTCTTCTTTCGCGTTGAGCTTTAATCTTTTCTCTTAAACTCATAAAAAACCCCTTACTTAGCAGCTTTTTTACTTTCTTTATATTTTACATGCTCGCCGTCAAATCTAACACCTTTACCTTTATAAGGCTCAACAGGTCTTTTCTTTTTGATATTCATAGCAAGCTCGCCTACTTGTTCTTTATCATTGCCTTCAATAGTGATTTTAGTATCTTTTTCAACAGTTACTTTAATACCTTCTGGTATTTTCATTTTTACATCACTAGAAAAACCTAATTGCAATGTTATAGTATCTCCTTGAACATTAGAACGATAACCTGTACCTTCTAATTGAAGAACTTTTTTATATCCGTTAGTAACGCCTTCTATCATATTAGAAATAAGCTTCCACACTAAACCTAATTGTGCAGAGTACTTAGCTTTATTTTCTTTAATAGCTTTCTCGTCAGTACTTTCAATCTTAGGAGGTTTAACCCAAAGAGAATTATTTTCGAGTTCAAATATTATATAATCAAAAAACTCTCTTGTCAACTCCCCTCTTTTACCTTTTACGATTACTTTATGTCCGTCTATCTTAACTTCAACGCCTTGAGGTATCGCTATAGGTTTATTTGCTAATCTACTCATTATTAATACCCTCTTAATAATTTATTACCAAACGTAGCATAAAACTTCGCCGCCAACTTTTTCTTTTCTAGCCTCTTTATCTGTCATTACACCTTTACTTGTAGATATTACAGATATACCGAAACCGTTTTTTACTTGAGGTATAGTATTTACTGATGTATAAACTCTTAAACCTGGAGTTGATACTCTTTGAATTCCTTCTATTACTGAACTTCCCTCATAATATTTCAAATCTATTTCTATGCGGAAGAAATTTTTATCTTTTACTTCTACTTTTTTGAAGTCATTAATATAACCTTCTTTCTTTAAAATTGCAAGTATATTTTCCATTTTTGTAGAAAAAGGTATAGTAACAGACTCTTTTTTTGCTCTACAACCATTTCTTATTATAGTTAAAGCATCTGCTATTGGATCATGTACACTCATTCATATTCTCCTTAAATTACCAACTAGACTTAGTTACGCCCGGTATCAAACCTTTATTTGCTAAATCTCTAAAACATATTCTGCACATCTTGTACTGTCTTATATAAGCACGAGGTCTGCCGCATATTGGGCAACGATTATATTGTCTTGTTTTATATTTTTGTTTTTTTGTAGCTTTAACTTTAAGTGCCAATCTAGCCATTATTTATTCTCCTGACTTTTAGGTGCTGCACGGAATGGCAAACCAACTCTTTCTAATAAAGTGCGTGCCATATCGTCATTATCTGCAGTAGTTACTATTGTTATATTTAAGCCTTTTACGGCATCTGTTTTATCAAAACTTATTTCTGGGAATATAGTATGTTCTTTTATTCCTAAGTTGTAATTACCATTACCATCGAAACCTCTTCTAGGAATACCTTGGAAGTCTCTTACTCTTGGTAATGCTATGAATATTAATCTCTCTAAGAAGTCATACATTCTTTCGCCTCTTAAAGTTACTCTGCAGCCTATAGGCATACCTTGTCTTAATTTGAAGTTAGCTATAGACTTTTTAGCTCTTGTTACAACAGCTCTCTGTCCTGCTATTTGGCTTAGTTCTTCTACTGCAGAATCAACATATTTTTTGTCTGTTACAGCCTGAGTTACTCCCATATTGATTATGATTTTTTCTATTTTAGGGATAGCCATAGTAGAGCTTAAATTCATATCTTTTAGAAGAGACTGTTTAATCTCGTTTTCATACCTATCTTTCAATACTGACATAATTTATTTTCTCCTACTTACTTATCAAGAACTTCGCCTGATTTTTTGGCATATCTTTTTAGTTTACCGTCTACTTCTTTTCTTCCAACTCTAGTAGCTTTTCCTGCTTTGTTTACTACCATTACATTGGATATATGTATTGAAGCTTCTTTCTCAACTATTCCGCCTTTTTGATTCTCTTGGCTTTTAGGCATAGTTTTTTTAACCATATTGATGTTTTTTACTAAAACTCTGCCTCTTGTTCTATCTACAGACAATACCTCTCCGCGTTCTCCGCTTTGCTCTCCAGCTATTACCTCAACAGTATCGCCTTTTTTTACTTTGTATTTTGTCTTACTTAAATCTTGTTTCTTTATCATAATTATATTACCTCTGGTGCAAGTGATACTATCTTCATAAAGCCTCTGTCTCTAAGTTCACGAGCTACAGGTCCGAATATACGTTTACCGCGTGGCTCTCTTTTATCATCTACTATAACAGCAGCATTCTCGTCGAAACGAATATATGAACCGTCAGGGCGTCTAACTTCTTTTTTTACTCTTACTATTACAGCTTTTACTACTTTACCTTTTTCTATAGAGCAAGTAGGTATTATATCTGTTACAGAACAGATAATTACATCACCTAAAGTAGCATATCTGCGTCTGCTTCCGCCTAATACCTTAATACATTTTAACTTTTTAACGCCTGTATTATCAGCTACATTAAGAGTGCTTGGTACTTGTATCATAGTTCTTACTCTCCTTCAACCTGTGAAGAAACTGCTGCTTCTGGAGCATGTTTTTCACGTTTTAAAACATTCTCTACATCGCTGTCTATAGAATCTTTTTCTATACGCTCTGCTTTCTTGATTATTTTTGTTAATCTGAATTTTTTATCTTTACTAAGAGGTCTGCACTCTATCACTCTTACTAAATCGCCTTCATGACATTCATTTTTTTCATCATGAGCTTTATATCTTTTATTTTTACTAATAGTTTTACCATAAAGCGGGTGTTTCTGCTTGCTTTCTACTTTAACAACTATAGTTTTATCCATTTTATCAGAAACTACAATTCCCTCAAGTACTCTTTTATATTTTTTTGCTTTGCTTTCCACAGTAATACCTCACTATTTTTTTATGCCAAGTTCATGCTGACGAATAAATGTCTTAACTCTAGCTATATCTTTACGAGCTTTCTTTAATTGATGAGTTTGTCTAGCATCACCAACTACTTTTTCAAATCTATGCTCTTGATATTCTTTTTCTAATTTTAGAAGTTCACCTTTAAGCTCTTCTAAACCTAATGACTTATAATCTTTAGTGTTCTTAGCCATTATATAGCCTCCCTCTTAATGAACTTAGTTTTGATAGGGAGCTTGAAACCAGCTAGTCTGAAAGCTGATTGAGCTAATTCTTCTGGAACACCTGCTATTTCAAATATTACTTTTCCAGGCTTAACTACAGCTACCCAATATTCAACGTTACCTTTACCTTTACCCATTCTAGTTTCAGCAGGTTTTTTAGTATAAGGCTTATCTGGAAATACTTTTATCCACATTTTACCTACACGTTTAACATGTCTTGATATAGCAATACGTGCAGCCTCAATTTGTCTATCTGTAAGCCATACAGGCTCTAATGCCATAAGACCGTAATCTCCGAAAGTCAAATTACTTCCTCTCTTAGATTTGCCTTTCATTCTGCCTCTATGATGTTTACGATATTTCATTCTTGATGGTTGTAACATTATCTATCTCCTTTGGCACTGATAACTTTACCTGCATCATCTTGTTTATGTTCTTTCTTATCAAGAATTTCACCCTTATAGATCCACACTTTTATTCCGATAATACCGAATGTAGTAAGTGCTTCTGCAGTGCCATAATCTATATTAGCTCTCAATGTATGTAATGGTACTGAACCATTTTTGTATTGTTCTGTTCTAGCAATATCAGCACCTGCTAAACGACCAGAACACATAACTTTTATACCTTTAGCACCTTTCTTCATAGCTTGAGTTATAACACTTTTCATAGCTCTTCTGAAAGCAACACGCATTTCTAATTGACGAGCTACGCTTTGTGCTGCTAAATTAGCATCTAACTCTGCATCTCTAATTTCTGTAATAGAGAAATGAACTGGTTTTTTAACCATTTTCTGAACAGTTGTTTTTACAGTTTCAACTCTCTGTCCTTTAGGACCTATTACAACTCCTGCTCTTGCAGTAGAGATGAAAATATTTATTCTATCTGGGAAACGTACTATTTGTATATCAGATATAGCAGGGTCAAAAGACTCTTTTTTTCCGCCGATTTTCTTTTGTTCTTCTTTTAATGTTTTATAATAATAATTCATTATATAGCGTCTGATAGATAAATCTTCATGCAAACTGTCTGCATAAGTTCTGCTATCTTCAAACCATTTACTAGACCAAGTTTTGTTAATTCCGAGTCTTAAGCCTATT
>CASEHG010000123.1 GCA_949287565.1 uncultured Brachyspira sp. | reverse complement strand
TGGATATTATGAAAGCACTGATATAGATCGAGTTAAAATGTTCCTGAGAAGGTGTATTGTTTCATTTTAAAAAAGCCAAACAATGTCTAGCAAATTTAAACGTGTCGAATTCGATGCGGTTACAACAACCCTTTAATGTATTAGTGCATATAATATACATTATCTGTTTAACAAATAATGTAATCTAGCCATGTACTTGGTTAGATTTTCTTTTTATCTGATAGAGTCATAATAAATTGAACCAGTTAGGTCACTGAAAAATGCACCATGTTTTATAATATCGTAGGGGTTAATAACTATGATATTAGACAAACTTGATTTAGAACTGGCAAAAAGGATTATGAAACATCAAAGTATTAATTTTAGTAGTTTAGCACGAAAATATGGCGTAGATCGTCATACGATTTCAAGGCATTATTTAAGGATTAAAAATGGTCCACCAGTAAGAAAACGACGAAAAAGTTTGATAGCAGATTATGAAGCTGAGATTAAAGAAAAATTAGAAGACGGTGATTCAATAAAATCAATTTATATGTCTTTATTAAATCGAACGTCATTTGATTCGTTAAAAAGTTATTCGAACTTTAAACAATATGTGAACAGGTGGTATTTTGATTCAAAAGTCGAAGGTAAACATTTAGTTCCAAAATATAGATATGAGACACCGCCTGGAGAACAACTTCAATTTGATTGGGTGGAAGATATAAAACTTCATCTTACTAATGGAGAACTTGTAACTTTTAATTTGTGGAGTGCTACATTGGGATATTCTAGGTATCATTATTTCAAGGTAGCGGAAAATTTGACAGAGGCTGAAATGAAAAATTGTTTTATCTCAACAATTATAAATTTAGGAGGTGTTCCTAAAACCGTACTTACAGATAATATGTCAGCTATTGTATCAATTAGAGATGGCAAAAAACATGTGCATCCGACCATTACCCAATTTTTTAAAGATATGGGGGTCAAACTTAACTTGTGTAAAACACGACATGCATATACAAAAGGTAAAGTTGAAGTTTCTAACAAATATCAAAATCGGTTAGATCCATATGATGGAAAATTTAGCAGTAAAAATGACTTATATAATGGGGTTGAAGAAATTCTTAATCAATCTAATTACCAAATTAATAGTGAATTGAAGGTTGCTCCTTCTTTCTTATTTAAAAAAGAAAAAGGAACACTCAATTCTTTGCCAAATATTAACGTTCTCAAAAGCTACCTCAATAACGTAATTGAAAGAACTGTAAATATTTCCTCATTGATAGAATATAAAGGAGCAAAATATGGTGTTCCCAAAGAATATATTAATAAAAAAGTGTTAATTAGGGAAACAGAAAAAAATATTTATATTTATGATATTGGTTTAAATTCAATAAGTACATACGAAAAGCAAACATCAGGGATTCATTATGCTAACGGTTTGTATGAGATTGCAAAAATGCAAAATGAAAGTTTAGAGGACTTTAAAATTAGAATTGATGATAATTTAAAGCGACTTGCAAAGTTACAGGAGATTAAAAATGAACGAGTTTATTAACTATGAAACACTATTAAATAAAATGAAATATTTAGGTTTAGAAGGGTTTTTAGATAATTTAGATGTAATTTCAAAGAAAATTAGTAATAATGAAATTGGCTTTTTATAGGGGATTGATTCGCTAGTTTCATCTCAAATTAAATTTAAAAAAGATAATGTATATAGAGCTGCTATAAAGGTTTCACACTTTCCTTTTATTAAAACCATGGATGACTTTGAATTTGATTTTCAACCATCACTTAATAAAGCACAAATTCTAAATTTTTGTACGTTGGAGTTTTTAAATAAAAACGAAAATATAATTTTCTTTGGAACTCCAGGC
>CASEHG010000122.1 GCA_949287565.1 uncultured Brachyspira sp. | reverse complement strand
TTTCTATATTTTTACTGTATATATATTTTAATAAATTTTCTTACCATTATTTTATAATATTCAATTTAATTGTAATTATCAATTTTTTATATAATATATTTGTTTCAATTATGAAAAAGTACATAAAATTCGTATTTTTATACAATTTTTTATATATGATATTTTTTATTATATTGTTATTTGTTGACTTTATATAACATTTTGCTATACTATATATACGTATGATATTGTATAGGAGATAAATTGAGAAATAGAATATTTTTAACAATAATTTTTATTTTTCTTATTTCTTTTAACTTGAAGGCTGTAGATTTATCTCTTGAATTTACAAGTCAGTTTGGTTTGAGCGGTGCAAATACAAATGCATCAAAAATATTTCCATCTGAATTCAGAGATTTTGATTCAGGATTTTCATTTTCTGTAGGTATTAATCAGCCTATAGCATCTTCTATGTCATTTTCTGCACTTCTTGATTTGGGATATTATCATGATTCTTATGATTTTAGACATATTATAGAAGGAAATAGGGTAACAGAAAATTTTCAATTTGAAAGTTTTTTGATAGGAGGACATGCAAGATTTAATTTTGCATTTTTATCAATAGGAGCAGGAGGAGGAGTCAAAATTCCTGGAATGGCTATATATAGATTAAATGGAAATTATAATAGAGTAAGATATAGATTTTCTTTTGGAGATTTGAATGATATATTTGAAAGTGCTGTTATACCTTATCTAAGATTTTCTATTGATTTTAGTCTATTTAATTATTTGCTTATAGGTGTATATGCTAATTATGATTTTCCTTTATACTTCCAGCATAATAGTTATATGGATAATGTATTTCTTAATAAAGATTCCATAAGTTCTTTTGATATAGGAATTCAATTTGGATATTATCTTAATATTAATTTTGATAAATATTATTAGGAGTTATTATGAAAAGGATATTTATATTATTTATCTTACTTTTATCTTTTAATGCACTTTATTCTGCAGATTTTGTTGCTGGTTTTGTAGGACGTTTTGGAGCCAGCAGTGCTACCACTGACAGAAGTAAAGTATTTTCAACAGATTTTAGAGATTTTGATAATTCTTTCTCTATTCAGCCAGGTATATTTTGGGGCTATGATGATTTCTTATCTGCTGCCTTCCTATTTGATATAGGATATAGCAAGGATAGATATGAAATCAAATATAGTGTAAATGGAAAAAGAGTATTGGAGAATTACGATTTTGGAAGTTTATCTATAGGTTTATTTCCTAGATTTAATATAGGTTTCTTCTCTATAGGTTTTGGAGGCGGAATTAAATTACCATTATCTTTGAAATATACTAAAGAGGGTGATGAATTCAGTAAAAACAGATACTCATTAGATTTCGGAGATATACAAGATGCTTTTACAACTTCATATATACCTTATATAAAAGTTTCAGCAGATTTTCTTGTTAAAATCAAGAGTAAATTTATGATGTCATTTGGTGTATATGCTAATTATGATTTTCCTATTGATATAGATAAAAATGGTATATTCAAAGATTTTACAATCAATCAGGATTCTTTGGCTTCATTTGATATAGGTTTCCAAATTGGTATGTACTTTTTAAGCAGATAATTTCATTTTTTTCACTGTTAATAAAATAATGAGGGCTTTATTTTTTCAATATTGCCATCATTTTTTATTTAATTCAATTTTATTATATCAAACTAAATTTGTATATTGTTCTATGATTATATTCTCTGTCAGGATAAAGTATAATATTTGGGAAATGATTAAAATTCAATGCACATGATAAATTTTGAGTTTCTAAGCAGAATGCTTCATGTCTATTCAATATTTGATCTCTCACTTTAAAATTATTGAAATGATTAGCGGTATAGAATAATACAGAAGGCTGAGTAGTAAATACTTCTAAAGCTATATTTGTTTTTCTTGATAATATTTTTACTCTTTGTTTATTTATATCGTTATCATCAAAAATGAAGCAATTATCACAGCCGTCTTTTGCTTTTATTATGTCATCAACTTTTTTTAATGAAGTGAAATCATAAGGAGTATTTTTTGTTTTTAATATTTCTCCTGAAGTTATACCATTTTCATCGGCAAGATAGTATTTAGCATCTATAAACATTTCATGATCTTTAATATTTCCGCCGCCATTTAAATTAAAATATGAATGATTCATTATGTTTAAAGGAGTTGCCTTATCTGTAGTGGCAATATAGTCTATTATTATTTCATTTTCATCTGTAATTGTATACTTTACTATTAAATTAAGATTTCCTGGATATCCTTCTTCTCCGTCTTTAGAAACATAAGAAAATAATACTTCATTGTCCTTTTTTTGTATTGATTTATACATTACATAAGAAAGTCCGTTTGTTCCTCCATGAGTATGATCAGGAGCTTTATTTGCTGTTATATTATATTCTTTATCATCTATTTTAAATTTAGCACCTAAAGTTCTACCAGCCACTCTTCCTACTGTAGCACCCATATGTCCGTTTTTAGCCTTATCTGTATAAAACTCTATATCATCAGAACCGAATGCCACTTCTACTTCTTTTCCTTCCTTATCCTTGAAAAATATCCCTGTTATAGTTGCTCCAACTTCTGCCAATTTTACTTTTAAGCCCTTATCATTTTCTAATGTATAGATATAAGAATTTTTTCCGAAATCTTCTTTTTTTGATCTAAACATAATAATATCCTTATAATAATTTATTTATATATTATACATTATTTTTATTTTTTTTATATAAAATATTTTTAAAATTAATTTATTTTTCATACTTATATAGGGTATATTGACAATTTCTTTTTTATTTATATACTTTAAAATAAATATTTAAACTTACGGAGTAAATATGTGAATAATAATAGAGCTAATTGGTTCAATTGCTAACTTTATAAAAAGAAAATTTTTTACTAGTAAAGCCCAAAATACTAGAGAGGAATAAAATTATAGTATTATGTATTTTTATTTTGATATAATCTGTACATAAACTTTTCTGTTTCTAGCACCATCGAATTCAAAAAAGTATATGTCCTGCCAAGTACCTAATACTATTTTTTTATTTTCTATTATTACAGTTAAACTAGGAGCTACCAAAGATGATAACACATGAGCCTGTGAATTACCTTCTCTGTGTTCATAATTATCATGCTGAGGTACTAATTTATTAAAAGCATTCTTCATATCAAAAACAACATCAGGATCAGCATTTTCATTTATTCCTACAGCTGCAGTTGTATGCGGTACAAATATAACTGCTATTCCGCTTTCTATATTTTCATCATTTATGCATTTTTGAACTTCTCCTGTAATATCAACTATATCGAATCTAGCTTTAGTTTTTACATTGATAGTATGCATTATAATATCCTTTTTATTAATTTGTTATATATTATATGATAATAAAATACTTGTCAATTTGATTATTTTTCTATTAATGTATATAATATTATTATGTTTAGAGAAATGAGAAGGAAAAATCAATTATTATCAAATTCGCAAAGCATTTCAATATTAGAAAAATGCAGCTCTGGAGTGTTGGCTGTTTTAGGTGATGATGATTATCCTTATGCTGTTCCTTTAAGTTATGTTTATTATGATAATAAAATATTTTTTCATGTTGCTAAAAGCGGATATAAATTAGATGCTATAAAAAATAATAATAAAGTTTCTTTCTGTGTTATAGAAAAAGATGATATAAAGCCAAAAGAGTATACAACTTATTATAGAAGTGTTATTGTTTTTGGTAAGGCTTTCATAATTGAAGATGATAATCAAAAAAGAAAAGCCATTGAAAAACTTGCATTGAAATATTATCCTAATGATAATGAATCAAATAGAAATAATGTAATTGATAAAGAGTATGATGCTTTTTATATTATAGAACTGCATATAGAATATATGACAGGTAAAGAGGCTATAGAGTTAGTTAATAATGGTTTTAAATAGTTTTAATTGAAACTAATAAAAAAGGAGAATAAATGAAATATTTTAATTTTGATGAAAATTTTTTGCATACAGTTTTGGAAGAAGCTTTAAAAAATGGCGGCGAGTATGCTGATTTATTTTTTGAAGATACTAAAGTTAATTCAATAAGTTATTTAGATTCAAAAGTTGATGATATGAGTCTTGGAAATAATTATGGTGTAGGATTAAGAATCATAGTTAATAAAAAAACAATATATTTATATTCTAATGATACAAGCAATAACAGTTTAATTAATTTGGCAAAATCTGCTGCTTCTATTGTAAATGATAAAAAGTATATAGTTAAAGATTTTATTCAGTCAAAAGAAAAAGATAATCACCCATTACATATAAATCCTTTCGATGTGAATTTTGATGATAAGATAGAAGTTCTTTCATATCTAGATAAAACATCAAGAAACGTATCAGATAAAATAAAACAAGTTAATGCTACGTATTCAGAAAAGCAAAGAAATATTTTAGTATGTGCAAGTAATGGAATATTAAAAGAAGATTCTCAAACATATACAAGACTTGTTATGATGGCTATGGCTAGCGATGGAACAAATACTCAAACATCACGCAGAACAAAAGGAGCATTAGACGGATTCCAAGTTATAAAAGATATTAATTTAGAAGATATGGCAATGGAAACTGCTAATTCAGCTATAAAGATGCTTAATTCTAAATATCCTAAATCTGGAAAATATCCTGTTGTAATAGATAATGCATTCGGAGGAGTAATATTCCATGAGGCTTGCGGACATGCCTTGGAGGCTACATCTGTTGCTGATAATGCAAGCGTATTCTGCAATAAATTGGGAGAGAAAATCGCTTCAGACGTTGTTACTGCTGTAGATGACGGAACTATAAAAAATGCTTGGGGAAGTTATAATATTGATGATGAGGGTAATGAGGCACAAAGAACAGTTTTAATCGAGAATGGTATATTAAAAAGTTATTTAGTTGATGAGCTTGGTTCTCTTAAAATGAATCAAAAAATAACAGGAAGTGCTAGGAGAGAAAATTATAAATATCCTCCTACTTCAAGAATGAGAAACACATTTATAGATAAAGGAAATGCTAGTTTTGATGAACTTATATCTGGAATAGAGTATGGTCTTTATGCTAAAAAAATGGGAGGCGGTTCAGTTGATCCTGCTACAACAGATTATAACTTTGCCGTTTCTGAGGGGTATTTGATAGAGAATGGAAAAATTACTGAACCTGTAAGAGGTGCTACACTTATAGGACGCGGAGATGAAACACTTATGAATATTGAAGCAGTTTCATCAAATTTAGAATTGGCTGATGGTATATGCGGAAGTATTTCAGGTTCTGTTCCTACTACAGTTGGACAGCCTGCTATTAAAGTTAAAGAGCTTACTGTTGGAGGAAGATAAATGTCAGAAAATAGAATGGATATAATAAAAGAAATATATAATGATATAAAAAATAAGGCAAAAGATATTGATGAAATAGAAATTTATATGTCTGTAAGCGGAGAAGAGGAATTCACTGTAAGAGAAAAAGATTTAGATAAATATACTTATGCTGAATCCGGAGGCATAGGTTTAAGATTAATTAAAGATGGTAAGGTTGGAATAAGTTTTACAGAGAAGATAAGTGCTGATATTAATATAGATGATCTTATTAATAATGCAAAAACTTCATTACATTATGCTGATTCTGAACCTGAATATAATAAACTTATAGATAAAGATGATGATGAAAAAAGTTATGATATGATTAATAAGGATATAGTTAATCTCTCTAATGATAAACTTAAAGAAATTTCATTATCTATAGAAGATAAATTATATTCTCTTGATAATAGAATTGTAAATGTACCATCTGCAGGATTAGCCAGATATAATTTTAATAAATGTATAATAAACAGTAATGGTATATGTAAAGAAGAGAAGAAAAACAGTATAGCATATTATGGTGAAGTAATAGCAAAAGAAAATGATACAGTAAAAACTTTTTTTGATGTTTATTCTTCAACAGATGCCGTATTTGATATTGATTCTTTTACGAAAAATATAGTTGATAATGTTGTAAATAAATTATCGGCAAAGCCTATAGAAAGCGGAAAATATAAAACTGTATTTACAAATAAAGCTATGAGAATAATTATAGGTGCTTATTTAGGTTTATTTTCTTCAGAGGCAGTTCAAAAGAAATTGTCACTTCTTCAGGGAAAATTGAATCAGAAAATAGCTAGCAGTATCATAAATATTAAAGATATTCCTATGTATGATAAGGGATTAGCAAATACGAATTTTGATGGAGAAGGCTCTAAAACTAAGGATTTAAATATAATTACTAACGGAGTTTTAAATAGCTATTTTTATAATAGTTATACTGCTAAAAAAGATGGTATAAAAACAACTTCGCATGCTTCAAGAGGATTTAAAACTTCAATAGGAATATCTTGTCATAATTTTATTTTGGATAATGGAAATAATACTCAAGAAGAATTGATTTCTCAAATTCAAAATGGGGTATTAGTTAATTCTTTGACAGGAACTCATGCTGGTGTTAATGCTATAAGCGGAGATTTTTCTTTACAAGCTGAAGGTATAAAAATAGAGAATGGTAAATTATCATATACAGCAAGTCCTTTCATTGTTTCAGGTAATATATTAGACCTTTTGAGCAATGTAGAAATGCTTGCCAATGATACTGATTATCATCATTCATCTATATATGCACCTAGTGCTTTGATTAAAGAACTTTCATTTGCTTCATAATTTTTATTTATAGTATTGAAGTTTTTTTTTATTTTTAATATACTTTATAAAATGAATAGAAGAAATCAGTTTTTTGATAAAATACTGCAGAATTTCGATAAAGTTTCTGATAATGAAAAGAAGAAAGTTTTTAAAAGGCTGTCAACTCTTTGGTATTCTCAAAATATTATTTTAGAAAATCTTGAAGAGGGTATAATAGCAATAGATGATAAGAATGCTATACAAGGAATAAATAAAAAAGCCTGCTTTCTCTTTTCAATACCTAGAAACTCTGAAGGTAAGCCTCTTTCAAAATATATGTCATCAACTGATATAGGAAGATCTATATTAGAACTTATGAAAGACAATATTTCAGATACGAAATTATTAAAAGATGATGAAAATGAAAGGATACTTCAGATAAATATACTCCCAATAGGAGATAGCGGAAGAATAATAGGTACGCTTATAAAAGCATTCGATATCACTAAAACATATGAAAGTGCCCAGAAACTTAAAAGAGCAGAACAATTGGCTTCTCTTACAACACTTGCTGCAGGAGTAGCACATGAAATAAAAAATCCTCTTGGATCTATTTCAATATATGTACAGCTTATAGATAAGATAATAAAAAAGAATATGGATAATGAATGTCAATGCTATAAAGATTTTAAAGAGTATTCGGATATTATTAAAGAAGAAATAAGCAGACTTGAGGAAACTATAAATTCATTTTTATTTTCTGTGCGTAAATTAGAACTCAATATTGAAGATGTGAATATTAATGAACTTATTTTATCTACTATAGCATTTTTGAAATATGAGATAGAAAAGAATAATGTTAATATTGATGTTAAATTTGATAAGGATAATCTTATATTAAAATTAGATGAGAAATATATAAAGCAGTCTTTAATTAACATAATACAGAATGCTATAGATGCTATGAGTGATAATGCAGATAATAAAAAGAAAGAAATTTTTATAAAACTTAAAACCGTTGATAATTATGCGGTTATAAGTATAAAAGACACAGGTATCGGAATAAAAGAAGAATCTCTTGGTAAAATATTCGAGCCTTATTTCACAACTAAAAGACATGGTACAGGACTTGGACTTACAAATGTAGTTCGTATAATAGAAGCACATAATGGAAATGTAACTATAGAAAGTGAATATGGTAAGGGAAGTGAGTTTATTATAAAACTTCCTTTACAGCAGGAGAATCAAAAATTTTTAGAAACGGATTTATAAATTATGCCTAAAATATTAGTAATAGATGATGAGAAAAATATAAGAGATGGTATTAAAAAATCATTGGAATTTGAAGGTTATGAAGTTGTAACTGCAGAAAACGGCGAGAAAGGAATAGAAATCGTTTATAAAGGCGGAATTGATTTAGTTATAACTGATTTAAAAATGCCTGAAAAAACAGGTGAGGAATTTTTAAAAGATATTTTAGACTTTGATAAGCATATACCTGTTATAGTGTTAACTGGGCATGGAAATGTTGAAACTGCTGTTGAAATGATGAGGCTTGGTGCTTATGATTTTATGACGAAGCCTTTCAATCTTGATAAAATGCTTCTTATTATAGCAAGAGCTTTAGAAAGTAAAAATATAAAGAAAACTAATGAAACTCTTGAAAGCAGAGTTGATTATCATGAAAGTTTTTACGGTATGATAGGGCATAGTCCTAAAATATTAAAGGTTTATGAGGCAATAAAACAGGTTGCAAGAACTAAAGCCACAGTATTAATAGAAGGTGAGAGCGGAACAGGGAAGGAATTAGTTGCTAATGCTATTCATCAAATATCAGACAGAGCCAAACAGCCTTATATAACTGTAAACTGTGCGGCACTTTCAGAAGGTGTTTTGGAAAGCGAATTATTTGGACATGAAAAAGGTTCTTTTACAGGAGCTATTGATAAAAAAATTGGAAGATTTGAAGCGGCTAATAAAGGCACTATATTTTTAGATGAGATAGGTGAGATTAATCAGATTGTACAAGTTAAACTATTGAGAGTATTAGAAGAAAGAGTCATAGAGAGGGTAGGTTCTAATACTCCTATTGAAGTTGATATCAGAGTAATTGCTGCTACAAATAAAAAATTATCAGAGGAAATAAAAGAGGGTAAATTCAGAGAAGATTTATATTATAGGCTTAATGTTATAAAGATAGAAATGCCTCCTCTTAGAGAGAGAAGGGAAGATATACCTCTTTTAATAGATAATTTTATTAAGGAGTTTTCTAAAGTACATTCTATAGAAATAAAATCTGTTGATAAAAAGGTATATAAAATATTATCTTCATTGCAATGGGAAGGAAATGTCAGAGAGCTTAGAAACACAATAGAAACTATGGTTGTTATGTGTAAAGATGGAAAAATTGATGAGAGCAATATACCTGATTGGGCTTTAAAAAATAGCGAAAGCAATTTTGTAGTTGAAAACGATGTTACATTAGAAGAGCTTGAAAGAATGTATATTAATCATTTGCTTAGTAATAATAATTTTAATAAGGCACAGGTTGCTAAAATACTTGGAATTGAAAGAGCGACTTTGTATAGAAAATTAAAAGAAGATATTAAAGATAATAAAGAATAAAAATAAAGAGGAGCTTTTTATAGCTCCTCTAATAATAACTTAATATATATTATTTTTATTTAACAGCAGTCATTATGACATCGCTTGTAGAAACATTTCTAGGATCTGTTTTAGTTAATGATTTTAATTCAGAAAAATTAGGTATTATAATAGGGGAAGTAATATCATATTCTTTTTCTACTTCTTCTTTATCAAATTCTATTAATAAGGTACCTACTTTAACTTTATCTCCTTCTTTAACATGTGCTTTGAAGTGTTTACCGCCCAATTTTACAGTGTCCATTCCGATGTGTATAAGTATTTCAATTCCTTTAGAAGATAATCCTATAGCATGATTACTATCAACCATTGTTATAACTTCTCCGTCAACAGGTGAATATACTTTTCCTTCCTCTGGTACAATAGCCATTCCATCACCTAATGCTTTTGTAGAGAAAGCTTCATCTTTTACTTCTGTAACATCAACTAATCTGCCTTTTATAGGACTTTTTATTTCGATTTTTTTAGAGAATAATCCCATTATAAATACCTCCGCTAAATAACTTTATTTTTTTATTTTATCACAAATGTTTATAAAGTAAATAACTTTATTCTAAAAAATATTATAACAGTTTTTATGTTCAAATATTGTATATAATATTAATAATATATAACTTTTATTTGACTAAATGATAAAAACTTGTAAAAAATGAATTAATAAATTGTATAATACTTGATAATATAATAAATAAGTATATACTATGTAATATAAGTAAAATAATTACTTTTTTAATTTTTATGGAGGATATATGTTTAATTATCTACAAAGAATAGGTAAGTCCCTAATGGTTCCAGTTGCTGTATTACCTGCAGCAGCTATTCTTTTGGGTATTGGTTATTGGATTGACCCAAATGGATGGGGCGGCGGAAGTCCAGTTGCAGCTTTCTTTATTAAGGCCGGCGGTTCTATTATAGACAATATGCCTATACTTTTCGCTATTGGTGTTGCTTTCGGTATGTCAAAAGATAGAAATGGTGCTGCTGCTTTAGCTGGTCTTGTTGCTTTCCTTGTTGTTACAACTCTTTTAGCCCCTGCTACAGTTGCTATGATTCAAAGCAAACCTGTTGAACAAGTTCCTGCTGGTTTTGCTAAAATTAATAACCAATTTATAGGAATACTTTGCGGTGTTATAGCAGGCGGTTTATATAATAAATTTTCTGAAATCAAATTGCCTGAATTTTTGGCATTCTTCAGCGGAAGAAGATTTGTACCAATAATTACATCTGTAGTTATGATGGTAGTATCTTTTATTTTAATGGTTATTTGGCCTGCTATTTACGGCGGTTTAGTAGCATTTGGAGAAGCTATAATCGGTCTTGGTCCTATAGGAGCAGGTATTTATGGTTTCTTCAATAGATTATTAATCCCTGTTGGTTTACACCATGCTCTTAACTCAGTATTCTGGTTTGACGTTGCTGGTATTAATGATATACCTAATTTCCTAGGCGGTCAGGCTTCTATAGATGCTGGTACAGCTACAATAGGTGTTACTGGTATGTATCAGGCTGGTTTCTTCCCTATTATGATGTTCGGTCTTTTAGGTGCTTGTTTAGCTTTCATAAAAAATGCTAAGCCTGAAAATAGAAACAAAATCAAATCTATAATGTTGGCTGCTGGTTTTGCTAGCTTCTTTACTGGTGTTACTGAGCCTATAGAATTCTCATTTATGTTCGTAGCTCCTGTATTATATGTAATACACGCTTTACTTACTTGTATTTCTTTAATTATTTCTGCTAGCATGAAATGGATGGCTGGATTCGGATTCTCAGCTGGTTTAATAGACTTGCTTCTTTCTACTAAAAACCCATTAGCTGTTAACTGGTATATGTTGATTCTTCAAGGTATAGTATTCTTTGTATTATATTTTGTTATATTCAATTTTGCTATACAGAAATTCAATCTTAAAACTCCTGGAAGAGAAGATGATGATGATGTAGAAGTAGAAGTTACTGTTTCAGGTGATGCTTCTTATGCAGAAAAAGCATTAATGCTTCTTCCTTTACTTGGCGGTATAGAAAATATAGTTGATATTGATAACTGTGCTACTAGATTAAGATTAGAAGTAAAAGACAATACAATAATACAAGCTGCTGAAATTAAAAAAATGTTCCCTGGTGTATTAACTCCTGGAAAAACTTCTGTACAAGTAATTGTAGGACCTAAAGTACAATTCTTAGCAGATGAATTTAAGAAAGTAGCTAAAAAATAATTGTTTATATAGCATTATATAATAATATGATAGCCTGCAATTTATACATTGCGGGCTATTTTTTTTGTAGAAATAAAATAAATATTATGTTAGTATTATAAATCATAATATTATGAGGTTTAATAATGGAATCAAATAAAAAAGATGTTAAATTTATACTTCCTATGAATTTGCTTGGCGGAAGAGAAAATATAGTAAAAGTAAATAATTGTGCTACCAGATTAAGATTAGAAGTAAAAGATGCAAATAAAGTAAATGCTGAAGAGATAAAAAAATATTATCCTGCTGTACAGAAGATAAGTGATAAAGAAGTTCATATAGTAGTTGGTACAAATGCAAGCGAATTGGCTGAATCTTTAGAGAGAATAATAGCTTTTGATGATAATGCTTCTAATATGGCTATGAATCTTATTCCTATGCTTGGAGGAAAAGAAAATATAGTAAAAGTAAATAATTGTGCTACTAGATTAAGACTTGAAGTAAAAAACGCTGATAAGGTTAATGAGGAAAAATATTATCCTGTAATACAAAAAATAAGTAATACAGAGGTTCATGTAGTAGTTGGTATTAAGGCTTTTGAGCTAGCTGATGAATTATCAAAGATTTTAAATGACTCTGATGCTAATACAGATTATTCTAATAGAGCTTGGTTGCTTATTCCTATGCTTGGAGGAATAGAAAATATAGTAAAAGTAAATAATTGTGCTACTAGATTAAGACTCAATTTAAAAGATGCTAATAAAGTAAATGCTGAAGAAATAAAAAAATATTATCCTGCGGTACAAAAAATAAGTGATACAGAATTGCATATAATAGTTGGTACTTCAGTAAGCGAACTTGCTGAAGATTTAGAAAAATTATTAGAAAGTCAAAGTGTAAAAACAGCATTGCTTCTTCCATTAGTTGGCGGAATAGAAAATATTACTAAAGTAAGTAATTGTGCTACTAGATTAAGATTAGAAATAAAAGATATTAATAAAGTTAATATTGAAAGTATTAAAAAATATTATCCTGCAGTTGAAACTATAAATAATAATGAAATTCATATAGTAGTTGGCACTGATGCTAGTGAACTTGCAAAAGAATTTAAAAAATTTGTAATTTAAAATAAAAATAGAGAGTATTATTATAATACCCTCTAATATCCTATATAATGTCCAAACTTTTCATAATTTAATATTTATGAATATATTAAAGTCCTACAAATTTAATTACCGTATTAATACTGTAAAATTGTTTTTTGAGTTTTTTTATATTTTTGATATTATAAAGTAGTGGATATTTTTATACTTTGAGTCCGATTATGAAAATAAAAACTATTTTTAGTGTATAATAGTTTTATTTGTTGGATTTATTGAAAAGAATATGATATAATTTTCTAATAAAACATTATATCATATAAAGTATAAAAGAATGTGAAAATGATATATTAGATATTTATTTGAATATATTAATAAATAGTGTAATTAAACTTATTAAAAAATTATAAAGGAGTTTTAAGAACCTAAATAATTATATTTTATAAGAGTAAAAAATTAAAATAATTTTAATAAACAAATAAAAAGGAATGGAATTATGTCTAGTATTAAATTTGAGCATATAAGAAAAGTGTATGATAATAATGTTGAAGTTGTTAAGGATTTTAGTTTAGATATAGCAGATAAAGAATTTGTAATTCTTGTTGGTCCGTCCGGATGTGGAAAGTCTACAACTCTTCGTATGATTGCAGGTCTTGAAGAGATTACAGATGGTAAATTATATATTGGAGATAGATTAGTTAATGATGTAGCACCAAAAGATAGAGATATAGCTATGGTGTTCCAGAATTATGCTTTATACCCTCATATGACAGTATTTAAGAATATGGCTTTTGGTCTTGAACTTAGAAAAACTCCAAAGGATGAAATTAAAAAAAGAGTTGAATGGGCTGCAAAAGTTCTTGATATAGCACATTTACTAGATAGAAAACCTAAGGCATTATCAGGAGGACAGCGTCAAAGAGTTGCTTTGGGAAGAGCCATGGTAAGAAACCCTTCCGTATTTTTATTAGATGAACCTCTTTCAAACCTTGATGCTAAATTAAGAGTTCAGATGCGTACAGAATTAATAAAACTTCATAAACAACTTCAAACAACTTTTGTATATGTTACTCATGACCAGGTAGAAGCTATGACTATGGGTACTAGAATAGTTGTTATGAAAGACGGTGATATTATGCAGGTTGATGATGCTAAGACTCTTTATAACAGTCCTAAAAATTTATTTGTTGCTGGATTCATTGGGGCACCTCAAATGAATTTTATAGATGCAAAACTTTCTAAGAAAAATGGAAAATGGTATGCTTCTTTTGGCAGATATGAAATTGAATTAAATAATGAAAGACTTTCAAAGATAGATGATTCATATGATGGAAAAGATGCTGTATTGGGAATTAGGCCTGAAAATATTACTTTATATAAAGATAAATCAGAAACTAATTCAAATAATTTAATAGAGGCTATAATTGATGTTATAGAGATGATAGGTTCTGAAAGTTATTTGTATATGAACTTTGGTGATTTGCAGGTTACAATAAGAATCAATACCAGTGATGATTATGAAAGAGATCAGCGTGCATTTATGGATTTTGATTTGAATAAACTTCATATCTTTGATAAAAATACAGAAAAAAATATTTTAATAGAACAGTAATAAAAAAATTATAAATAATAAAAAATAAGTTCCTGTTATAATATCAGGAACTTATTTTATTTTTTGATTATTATATTATCAAATTATTCTGTTATAATATTATCTAATATTTTAAATAATTCTTCTTTACTTTCGCATTTCATAAGTTCTATTTTATTTTCCATTCTATATCCAGTTAAATACTTCATAATGAACTTACGCATAAAATGTATTCCGCTTACTTCTCCATAAAGCTCGCAGCAGCCATTTATATGTTCTATTATTATATTTTTTAAATTATCTTCTTCTTTTATTTTATACTCATCATTGTCTTCAAATATAGTATTAAGTTCTGCAAATATCCAAGGATTTCCTATAGCACCGCGTCCAACCATTATTCCATCAACTTTAGAAATATCGAATGCCTTTATAGCATCTTCTTTGTTTTTTATATCTCCGTTTCCTATTAAAATATAATCTTCTCCCAATGCTTCTTTTACTTTTGCTATAGCTTCCCAATCAGCAGTTCCTCTATACATATCGCTTGCATATCTTCCATGCAATGTTAAAAAGCATGCTCCATTTTCTTTCATAGCTAATGCTCTTTCTATTTCTCCGCCTTCTCCTCTTTTTAGTCCTAATCTTATTTTAACACTTACAGGTAAAGGAGATACACTTTTTACAGCATTTAATACGGAAATCATTTTATCAGTATCTTCTAAAAGTCCAGCTCCTCCATTATTTTTTACTACTTTTTTGGTAGGGCAGCCCATATTAATATCTATAAAAGAAAAACCGCTTAAATCTGTTATTTCTATAGCTCTTTTATAATCATCTTCATTTGCTCCGAATAACTGAAGTGATATAGGGTATTCATCTTCTTTATGTTCCATATATCTATATGTTTTTTTTACTTGCCTTGCTAAAGCAGCGGCACTTACTAATTCGGTTATTAAAAGTCCTGCTCCGAATCTTCTTGATAATCTTCTAAATACATGGTCAGTATATCCAGCCATAGGTGCTAAAAAAAATCTTGATGGTATATTAACACCTTCTATTAATATATTTCTTTTCATAGTTTCCTTTAATTAAATGCATTAAAATTTTTATATAATATAAACAATTAATAAAAAAACTTCAAGGGTATAAAATAAAATTAAGGAATAAGTATAATAAATATATTTTTTATATTGACAAAAAAAGTTTACTATGTTAATTTATATACTATTAACCAATTATTTATTAATACAATCTACAATCGACAATCGACAATCGACAATCGACAATCGACAATCGACAATCGACAATCGACAATCGACAATCGACAATCGACAATATTTTAAATTATATCCGCAGTATAATGTAATTTTTCTTTTTTTTATTATATATCTATATGCCTCATGTTATATATTTTTTGTTAAGATATAAAAATATCTAAAACCCTAACATCATTATTTTAACAAAACTCCTGATAATATATAATATGAGGCACTTTTATTTATAATTTTTTATTGACAATTTTTTATTATACTCTATAATAAAAATATACTGACTAACTCAGTCAGTCAGTATGTGATTTATTAGTTTCAAAGTTGCTTATGAGTAAAAATGCCAATATATCAGAAGATAAAAGGGAAGCTATTATCAATGCTTCTATAGAAGAGTTTGCAAAGTATGAATATAAGCATGCTATTTTAGAAAATATTGCTAATAATGCTAATATATCAAAGTCGCTTTTATTGTATCATTTTCAAAATAAGAAGAATTTATATTTGTATGTTTATGAGTATGTATATGAATATATAGGAAAGATTATTGCTGATTCTGATTTTTTCAAGATAACAGATTTTTTTGAACTTATGGAATATTCTTTCCATAAAAAATTAGAAATGATGGAAAAATATAAATCTATATTTGATTTTTTAATACAGGGATATTTTGATGAAAGTGAAGTTGTTAAGGAAATAGTTAATAATTATAAAAATAAAAAACAAATTGATATAAGCAGCTATTTTAAAAATATTGATACAACTAAATTTAAAGATGATGTTAATATGCAAGATATTATAGAAATGATAACATACACATCGGAAGGTTATTTACAGAGCAGAAAAAATATGAAAATCAAAATAGATAAAGAAGATATGATTAATCAATATTCTAAATGGATGAATATGTTTAAGCAGATTTCATACAAGGAAGAATATTTATAAAGACATAGGAGGTTATTTATGTCTGTAATAAAAGTAGATAATATTACTAAAGATTATGGAAGCGGCAGAGGAGTATTTGATTTATCATTTGAAGTGAATAAGGGGGAAATATTCGGAATGCTTGGACCTAATGGAGCAGGTAAGACAACGACCATAAGACAGCTAATGGGATTCATAAAATCTGATAAAGGCAATGCTAAAATATTAAATATGAATTGTTTTGATAAAAGAGAAAATATACAATCAAAACTTGGATATTTACCCGGTGAAATTGCTTTTATGGACGAGATGAAAGGTGATGATTTTATCAATTTTATTGCTGATATGAAATCAATAAAAAATAAAAATAGAATTAAAGAACTTATAGATATTTTTGAATTGGATGCTAACAGAAAAATAAATAAAATGTCTAAAGGTACTAAACAAAAAATAGGTATAGTATGTGCTTTTATGAATGAGCCTGAAGTTGTTATATTAGATGAGCCTACTAGCGGACTTGATCCTTTGATGCAGAAAAAGTTTATTGATTTAATTTTAGAAGAAAAGAAGAAAGGCACTACAATTTTTATGTCATCACATATATTTGAAGAGATAGAAAAAACATGTGACAGAACTGCTATATTAAAAGATGGTAAACTTATTGCTATAGAAAATATGGAGGAATTAAAATCTAAAAAGAATAAGAATTTTGAAGTAGTATTTAAAAATGAAAAAGATGCTGAAAATTTTAAAAATAAAATTAGTTTTAAATCTGAATTGAATAATAATATTGTAAAAGTTGTTATTGCTAATAATGAAGTTAATAGTTTTATAAAAGAACTTAGCAATTATGATATATTAGATATTAATTCTTCAAGTCAGACTTTGGAGGAGTTGTTTTTGCATTTTTATAATAAATAAAAATTCTAAAGATATGATTTTTATTTATAAATGGAGTCAACATGATTAATTTAATTTTACTTAAAAAAGAATTCAAATCAAATTTAAAAATATTATTAATATTTGCCGCAGTATTAACTATGTATGGATCAATTATAGTTTCTATGTTTGATCCTAAACTTGTTGATAGTTTGAATTCCATGGTTGAGAGTATGCCTCAAATGTTTGCCTTGTTTGGAATGAATAATTTTTCAAATAATTTAACTGACTTCTTAATTGATTATTTATATTCATTTTTGCTTATTATTTTTCCATTAGTTTTTGTTGTGTTATTGGTTAATAGACTTGTAATAAGATATATTGATAAAGGAAGCATTGCATATTTATTTGCTACACCAAATTCTAGAATAAAAATAATATCTACACAAATATTGAATGCTGTCATAGAAATATTTATATTAAATTTATATATAACTGTACTTCTTATAGTTACAAGCGAGATTATGTTTAAAGGCGAACTTGATATATCAAAACTCATAGTTATAAATATTGGGCTTTTCGGTTTATGGCTTTCTTTTTTGGGAATATGTTTTTTGAGTTCTGTTAGTTTTTCTTCTTCAGCGATTTCTCTTTGGGCTGGTGCCGGAGTCTGTATATTATTTATGTTATTTCAGATGATATCAAGAGTAGGAGAGAAGGCAGAATTTTTTAAATATTTAACTATTATAACTTTGTTTGAACCATCTAAATATAGTACAGATTTTAATATATTTTTAATTGGCACTATATGCTTATTAGTTATTGGAATAGTAACTAATGTACTTACTGTGATTATCTTTAATAAAAGAGATATATCAGCATAATTTTTTATGATATACCTAAACAAATATATTTTGTCAAAAATAATTTTTTTAAATTTTAAATATTTGCAGGGCTTTTCCCCCGCGAAGCGTACCCAAAGGGTAACCCCACTTCTTTTATTGTCACAGGCTAAGCCCGCCTCGCTGTGCGTGCCTTCGGCAGGCGAGAAGCAGGCACAGTCCGCCTTCGGCGAAAGGCTATATTTGAACTTAAATGTAATAAATTATTTTATATGTAAGATGATTTTAGTATGATTTAGTACTAATTTTATACTTGCATTTTTTGCAACTTTTTGCGGCGGGAAAAAGTTGAATAAAAAAATGACAAACTCAAAAATTTTTAGTATATATAAACCTGCTTTATAATACTAAAAAATCATTATAAAGCAGGTCTATTATCTTTATCCTAAACACTCACAAAGTATCGAAACGGCTTTTTCTAATTCTTTATCACTTATTGTAAGAGGAGGTAATAGTCTTATTTTATTTTTAGCAGTTAATGGAATAGCTCCTTTTGATATACATTTTTCTACTATTTCTCTTGCATTTAAACCTTCTTTCAAACCTATTCCAAGCATTAAACCTATTCCGTCTACACTTACAACATTATCAAGTTTCATTAATTTACTTTTTATATATTTGGATTTCTTTTCAACTTCTTTTAATAAGTTTTTATCTATTATATTTAATACTTCCAAAGCACCGGCAGCAACAACAGGATTAGCACCAAATGTAGAAGCATGATCTCCCGGAACAAATACATCAGAACATTTTTTACTCATAAGCATTGCCCCTATAGGAAGTCCTCCTCCTAAACCTTTAGCCAATGTAGTTATATCAGGCTTAATTCCAAAATGCTCAGAACATAAGAATTTTCCTGTTCTTCCTGCACCAGTTTGTACTTCATCAACTATAAAAAGTATATCATTTTCTTCGCAGTATTTTTGTACTTTTTGCACATATTCTTTATCAAGAGGTATGACTCCGCCTTCGCCTTGTATAAGTTCCATCATCATAGCACAGGCATTATCTTTTAATTTTGATATAGTATCTTCATAATTGTTTGCCTCTGCAAATGAAAAGCCTTCCAAGAATGGGAAAAAATAATTATGAAAAATTTCCTGACCTGTAGCTGAAATTGTAGCCATAGTTCTGCCATGAAAAGAATTTTTTAAAGTTACTATTTTATATCTTTTATAATCTTTATCATTATTAGCATATTTATTGAAAGAATATTTTCTTGCACATTTAATAGCAGCTTCATTTGCTTCAGCACCGGAGTTGCAGAAAAATACTTTATCATATTTAGTAATAGAGCATAATTTTTTAGCTAAATCTATATAAGGTTTTGTATAGTAAAGGTTTGATGTATGCTGAAGAGTTTTTAATTGATTAGTTACAGCATTTATATAATTTTTATTACCATAACCAATGCTATTAACTCCTATACCGCTTCCTAAATCAATATACTCTTTTCCTTCTATATCTTTTAATTTACAATCTTTTCCAGACTCTAAAACTATATCGAATCTAGCATAAGTATTTGCAACATATTTTTTACCGTTATTGATATATTCTTTTTTTAATTTTGATTTTTCATTATCTTGATTATTATTTGTTTTCTTACAAGGCATTTTTTACTCCCAATCATAATTTTTTATTTTTATAAATTTTTATTAATCTTTATAAAACATAGTTCCTATACCTTCATCGGTGAACATTTCTATTAATAATGAATGGCATAATCTTCCGTCTATTATAAATACTTTTGAAACACCATTATCAACTGCATCTATACAATGCTTAACTTTAGGTATCATTCCTCCTGATATAGTGCCGTCTTTTATAAGGTTGTCTATATCTTTAATATTAATTTGACTTATTAAAGTATTTTCATCATCTTTATCTTTTAAAAGTCCCGGAGTATCAGTCATATATATTAAAGTTTCAGCTTTTAAGCTCTCTGCTATTTTTGCAGCAGCAGTATCAGCATTAATATTATAAACATTTCCTTCATCATCGCATCCTACAGTTGCAACTATTGGAATATATTTGTTTGATATAATTGTATTAAGCAAATCTGTATCAACATCATCAACATCGCCTACAAATCCCAAATCATCATCACTTTTATATTTGCTTACTTTAAACATCTTTCCGTCAATACCGCATATACCAAGACATTTGCCTCCGCAGTTTTCAAGAGATGCCACCAACTCTTTATTAACTTTACCGGCAAGAACCATTTTTACTATTTCAGCAGTTTCGCTGTCAGTATATCTTAAACCATTTATAAATTTTGATTCTTTTCCTACTTTGTTAAGCATAGCAGTAATATCTTTTCCTCCGCCATGCACAACAATAACATTTATTCCTACAGTAGAAAGCAAAGCAACATCGCTCATAACTTTCTTTTTTAATTCAGGATTTTCCATAGCACTTCCGCCGTATTTTATTACAACGGTTTTTCCTGTGTATTTCTGTATATAAGGCAATGCCTGATTAAGTATAAATGCTTTATCTCTATTTGAAATATTATCCATTTTTATTTCCTTAATTATTTAGTTAAATTATTTTTATAAATTTTAATATATACTAAAAATTTTTAAATTTCTCAATTTTTATATTGTTCTTTTTCCCGCCGCACGCCACAGGCGGACTTCGTCAAAGAACCAAAAAGTGCAAGTATAAAATTAGTATTAAATCATACTAATTGTGTTTTACAGGTAAGATAAATTACTAAATTTAATTCAAAATGTAGCCTTTCGCGAAGCGTATCCGAGTTTATCGAGGATATAGCTTCTTTGTGGCAATACCATACCTAAAGGTACTCCTTTCAGTCGCAGCACTCCATGCAGTCGCAAAAGAAGTGGGGTTACCCTTTGGGTACGCTTCGCGGGGGCAAAGCCCCAAATATCAAAACAAAAATATAAATTTATTATTAATAAAATATAGTTGTTTAGGTATATACTACATTTAAAATATCTTTAACTTATATTCATTAATATTTTATAATATTAACGAATTGTTTATACATTATTAAATAACTATAATTTGATAAACTATAATCATTTCAGCATATAAAATTTTAACTTCTGTAAGAGCCGTTAATTTTTACATAATCATAAGTTAAATCACATCCCCAAGCTGTTGCTTTATAATTTCCAGAGTTCATATTGATTGTGATTTTTATTTCATCTTCTTTTAATATTTTCAAAGCTTCATCTTCATCGAATTCTACACCGTATCCGTCTTTATAAACATTCATCTCACCATATTTTGAACCAACATTGATAGAAACTTTATTTATATCAAAATCAGCATCAGTATAACCTATAGCACATGAAATACGTCCCCAATTCATATCGCATCCGTACATAGCAGCCTTTACCAAATTTGAAGTTATTACAGACTTAGCTATCTTTCTTGCCAATTTTAAACTTTCAGCATTAATAACTTCGCATTCAATTAATTTTGTAGCGCCTTCTCCGTCTTTAGCCATTTGCTTTGATAAATAAGTATTAGTCATATTCAATGCTTTGCAAAATATTTTATAATTATCATCTTCTTTATCAATTAAAGTATTTTTAGCTTCTCCATTTGCAAGTACAACACACATATCATTTGTAGAAGTATCTCCGTCAACGCTGATCATATTGTATGTGTATTTAACATCTTCGCTTAAAGCTTTTTGAAGCATTTCGCTTAATATATTGCAGTCAGTAGTTACAAAAGCAAGCATTGTAGCCATATTAGGGTGAATCATGCCGCTTCCTTTTGACATTCCGCCTATATGAACTTTCTTTCCGTCAATTTCAAATTCATAAGCTATTTCTTTCATAAATGTATCGGTTGTCATTATTGCAGCTGCGGCATTTTTAGCATGATCTGCAGAATGATTTGCATTCTCTATAAGTGTCTTTATATTTTTTTGTATAGGCTCTATTGGTAATGGTACGCCTATAACACCTGTAGAAGCAACAGCCACATCTTTTTCATCAATACCTAATACATCAGCAGTAAGTTTGCACATTTCTTTTGCTTTATCCACGCCGTCTTTATTACAAGTATTAGCATTACCTGAATTGCATATAACAGCTTTTGCTTTTCCATCTTTTAGATGCTCTTTGCTTACTGTGATATTTGCTCCGCATGCTTTGTTTTGAGTATATACTGCAGCAGCAGAACATAGACTTTTACTATAAATTATTGCTAAATCTTTTTTTTCGCTATTTTTCTTTATACCAGCATGTACTCCGTTTGCTAAGAAACCTTCAGATGCACATATTCCGCCTTCAATTTGTTTAATATCTGTCATTATAATCTCCTGTTTATTTATAAAATCAATTGTTGTTTAGTAAATCAATTTGTTATATTCTTTTTTTATTATTTTTAATTAAAATTGTTTACATTAAGCATCTGCCAAACTTTCA
>CASEHG010000121.1 GCA_949287565.1 uncultured Brachyspira sp. | reverse complement strand
CTTTATGTTTAAGTTATTCTCCTAATAATTACAGTGTTTATAGTAATAAGGCTTATGATGATATAATAAATCAAGTTATGCTTTCAGGAGATCAAAAGTTTAGAATGGAAACTATGCATAAAGCAGAGGAAATGCTAATGAAAGAAGAAGCTATAATACCTATATATTATTATACAGAACCTTTGCTTGTATCTCCTAAATTAAAAGGCGTTTATTATGATCCTCTAGGATTTCATAGATTCCATCATTGTTATTTAGAATAGTTTTATATTTGTTATGAAGTAAAAAGTTAGGCTGTATCTTTTTATAAAGATACAGCCTTTTTAAGAAGATATATGTTAATTTTACGCAGGTTTCTTAATAAATCCAAGTAAAAGAGCAGTTATAACAGAACCTATCACTATAGCAATTAAATACATTACAGGATTATTAACTATAGGCAAAACGAATATTCCTCCATGAGGGGCTCTAAGTTCTATATGAAAAGCCATAGTTAAAGCACCTGAAATTGCAGCACCTATCATACAGGAAGGTATTACTCTTATAGGGTCTGATGCAGCAAATGGTATAGCACCTTCAGTAATGAATGAAAGTCCCATAACATAGCATGTTTTTCCGGCATCTCTTTCATCAGCAGAGAATTTATTTCTGAATATTGTAGTAGCCAAAGCTATTCCCAAAGGAGGAACCATTCCGCCAGCCATAACTGCAGCATGAGGAGCATACTGTCCTGAAGCTATCATAGCTATACCGAAAGTGAAAGCAGCTTTATTTATAGGGCCTCCCATATCAGTGGACATCATAGCACCTAGTAAAGCACCTAATAATATTAAGTTTCCTGTTCCCAAGTTTTTCAAGAAATTTGAAATTCCTGTATTGATTGCAGCTATAGGATTAACGATGAATAAATACATTATAGCACCTGTAATAAATATACCAAATAAAGGATATAGTAAAACAGGTTTAATTCCGTCCAAACTTTCAGGCAATTTATTAAATACTTTTTTCAATAAAAGAGTGATGTATCCTCCTAAAAATCCTCCTATCAAACCGCCTAAAAATCCGCCGCCGCTATTTAATGATATTAATCCTCCAACCATAGCAGGAGCAAATCCCGGTCTGTCAGCTATACTCATACCAATGAATGCTGCCATTACAGGAACCATTAGGAAGAATGCATTTCCTCCTCCTATATCATTTAAAAGTTTAGCAAAATAATTGTATGAAGGATCATTCGGATTGCTGGCATTAATACCGAACATAAATGAAAATGCTATTAATATACCTCCGCCTACAACGAATGGAAGCATATTTGATACGCCTGACATTAAATGTTTATATACGCCTGTTTTTGGTTTCTTAGCAAATTTATTTGAAGTTTGAGTATTATCTTCACTGCTATGATATATAGGAGCTGTTTGATTCATAGCATTTTTTATTAATTGTTCAGGATTTTTTATTGCTTCTTTTACTCCTACTATATCAACATTCTTTCCTGCAAATCTTTCCATAGCAACATTTTTATCAGCAGCTACTATTATACCTTTGGCATTTTTTATTTCATCTTTTGTAAGTTCATTTTTTACACCGCTTGAACCATTAGTTTCTACTTTGATAGTGATTCCAAGTTCTTTACCTTTTTTAAGCAAAGCATCAGCAGCCATATAAGTATGTGCTATTCCAGTAGGGCAGGCTGTTACGGCTAATACTTGATATGAATCATTGCTGTTATTATTATTTTCTTGATTTAATGATGAGTTTTCATTATCTTTTTCAGCATTTTTTATTAATATATCTAAAACTTCTTCTTTGCTTTTTGCATTTAAAAGTGCTTCTCTTATATCATCTTCAAGAAGCAGGGTAGTGATTTTTGATAATAATTCTATATGAGAATCATTTGAGTTTTCAGGAGCTGCTATCATAAAAAATAAATGAGAAGGCTCTCCGTCTAATGATTCATAATCAACGCCTTTTTTTGAAATACCTATTGCAACGGTAGGAATTTTTACAGCTTTAGTTTTACCATGAGGTATTGCTATTCCCTCTTCCATACCTGTTGAGCTTTGTGCTTCTCTTTTTAGTATTTCTTGTTTATACTCTTCTCTGTCATTTAATTTACCGTTATTATAGAGAATATCTACCATTTCATCTATAATTTCTGATTTAGTTGTTCCCTTTAGATCTGTATTAATACAATCTAAAGTTATAACATCTTTTAGCATTTTTAGCCTCCATTTATATTAACTTTATAAACTTTAATTAATTTTTTTTATTTCTACTTTTTCTAGAAACTTATTCATATTTTCAAATGTAGTTAACCCTTCAGAACATGCTGTAGAACTTCCGCTTGCTATAGCATATTTATAAGAATCAATTATATTTAAATTATTGCTTATTCCGTAAACTATACCAGCTACCATAGAATCTCCGGCTCCGACAGAACTTATTAATTTTCCTTCAGGAGCATTTCCAATATATGCCTCATCTTTTGTTACAAGTATAGAACCATCTTTTCCTAAAGAAACTATTACATTTTCGCTTCCTTCTTTTATTAATTCTCTTGCATATTTTATTATATCATCTGTTGATTCTATATTTTTATTAAAGTATTCGCTTAATTCTTTTTTATTAGGTTTTGTGAGAAATACTTTTTCTTTTAATCCGAATTTGAATGCTTCATCTCTGGCATCTAATATTACTTTTATATTTTTATTTGCATTTGATATAATATCTTTGTATATAGAACTGTCAATAGAATTAGGAACGCTTCCGGATAAAACCAATATATCATTTTCTTTTATATTGTTTTTTATATAGTTTAATAATTCATTAACTTTTTCTTTTGAAATATTAGGAGATTTTCCTGCTATTTCGCTTTCTGTTTTATTTGTTTTTAATTTTATATTGATTCTTGTATCTTCTTCTAAATCAATAAAATTTTCTTTTATGCCGTATCCTTTAAGATGCTTTTTTATATAATCTCCTGTGAAGCCTCCAGAGAATCCCAAAGCAATAGAATCAATATTGAAATTTTTTAAAACTTTGGAAACATTAATTCCTTTTCCTCCGGCTAATGTATAGGCATTATTAACTTTGTTTAAATCTCCCTCTTCAAAGTTATTCATGTCTATATAATAGTCTACAGCCGGATTTAATGTTAAAGTATATATCATAAATAATCCCTCACTTTTTATTAATTGACAATGTATAAATCTTTTAATTTGTTTTTTATATTATCATCTATATCTTTTGCATTTGTTATCAAATAAGAATCTTCCAAGTTATAAAAATTAATCAAACTTTTCTTTTTTAATTTTGATTCATCGCATAGGAAATAAGTTTTATTTGCTTTTGAAGCAGCTTCACTTTTTATCAAAGCTTCTTCACTGTCGGGGGTAGAGTAGCCGTCAATATCTATTCCATTTGCTCCCATAAATGCCAAATCAAAATTAAAATTCTTTATTGATAAAACGGCACTAGCTCCAACTAAAGCACCTGTAAGCATTTTCATCTTTCCGCCTATCAAGTATGTTTCTATTTTTTTGTTATAAAGTTCCTCTATATGACTTAATCCATTAGTTACTACTTTTATATTTTCTATGCCGGCTAAATATTTAATCATAGCAAAAACACTTGTTCCAGCATCTAAATATATTGTATTGCCGCTTTCAACTAATGAAGCAGCAAACTTTCCTATTTTTTCTTTTTCTTCTGAGTATATTTCTTTTTTGTATATTAAACTTTCTTCCTGAGTATCAACTAATATAGCACCGCCATGAACTCTTCTTATCTTTCCAGCATTTTCTAAGAATGTTAAATCTCTTCTAATTGTGGCCTCTGATACATTGAGTCTTTCAATTAATTCTTCAATTTTGATATTCTTTTTCTCTTTTATAACTTCAAAAATCAATTCGTATCTGCTTACTTTCAGCACCTTTATCATTCCTTTTTCTAATCTTTATATTAATAATTATATCAAAAAAACTATAAAAATCAATCAAAATCAATCAAAAATAATCAATTTCAATCAAAAAATACATAAAAAAACTATATTAAGTATAATTTGTAGCATATTATCATACTTAATATAGTTTAAATGAATCAAATATTATAATTATTTTTTATTTACTTTTATTAATTTAGGAGATCTTCTTGATACTGTTCTTTTTCTATTGTTTTTGTTATTTTTTATATTAGCTTCTGCAATGCTCATTTTAGAATGCTCTTCTTGATTATCATTAATATTCTTATCATTTTTTGAATTAGTATCTGCTGTATAATTTTCGCCTTCTATTTCTAGGATGACATTTTTTATTTTTTCTAATTTCCATTCTATATCATTTTCTTTTTCATGTATAACCGGTATTATTAATTGATTAAGATTATCCTTATCAAAATAAACTCCGGAATTTTTTGTATTGATTAATTTTACAAGCTTATCAGTATCTATTTTTGAGAGTTTATCAAGTTTAAGATATATATTATAATGCCCTTCTATAACTGATAATATTCTCATTCTTTTTAATATGATTTTTAATTTGGCAATATCGAAAATATCTTCCAATTCTTTCGGAAGTTTGCCATATTTATCTATCATAAACTCTTTAGCATATTCAATATCTTCATCGCTTTGTGAACGCATTATTAATTTATAAGCGGATATTTTTTCTTTTGAATCAGCTATATAAGAATCTGGAATAAATAAATTATGTTTCAAATCTATAACAGTATCGAATGTTACTTCTTTTATTTCGCCTTTATATTCATTTGCAGCTTCTTCAAGCATTTGAGTATATAATTCATAACCAACCTGATATATCATACCGGATTGTTCTTTACCTAAAATATTTCCTGCACCTCTAATTTCTAAATCACGCATAGCTATTTTAAAACCGGCACCCAAATCTGTATGCTCGGATATAGCTTCAAGTCTTTTATATGCAACTTCTGTTAATGCTAAATCGCTAGGATAAAACATATAAGCATAAGCCTCTCTGTCGCTTCTTCCCACTCTTCCTCTTAATTGATAAAGCTCGGATAATCCTAATTTATTTGCATTATCTATTAGTATAGTGTTCGCATTAGGTATATCTATTCCGTTTTCTATTATTGTAGTAGAAACTAATATATCATATTTATGATTGATAAAATCGCCCATTATTTTTTCAAGCTGATGCCCTGTCATTCTTCCATGGGCAACGCATATTCTTGCTTTAGGACAAAGTTTTTTTATCATAAGTGCGAATGATTCTATAGTATCTATTCTGTTATAAAGATAGAATACTTGTCCATCTCTTTTCAATTCTCTTTCTATGGCATTTACAACAGCATCTTCTGTGAACTCTGTAACGAAAGTTTTTACAGGTATTCTGTTCAATGGAGGAGTTTCTATTATGCTTATATCTCTTATTCCTGTTAAAGCCATATTTAAAGTTCTAGGTATAGGAGTAGCTGAAAGAGTAAGAACATCAGTTTCTAATCTTAATTTTTTTAATGCCTCTTTATGTTTAACTCCGAATCTCTGCTCTTCGTCTATAACTATAAGCCCTAGATTTTTAAACTCTACATCTTTTGATAAAAGCATATGAGTTCCGACTATTAAATCACATGAACCAGTTTTTAATAATTCTTTATTCTTCTTTGCTTGTTTGCTTGTAACGAATCTATTTAAAACTTCTATTCTAATAGGGAAGTCTTCAAATCTTTTTTTAGCGTTATTATAATGCTGCTGTGATAATATTGTAGTAGGGCAGAGTATAGCACATTGTTTTCCTGCAATTATAGCTTTAAATACAGCTCTGAATGCCACCTCTGTTTTTCCAAATCCAACATCGCCGCATACAAGCCTATCCATCATCTTGCCGCTTTCCATATCTTCTTTTATATCATTTATAGCCCTCAACTGATCAACTGTTTCCTCATAACGAAATGAAGCTTCAAAATCGTCCTGCCATTGAGTATCAGCTCCATAAACATTTCCTCTGATATTGGATCTTATAGCATAAAGTTTTATTAATTCTCTAGCAGTAGCTAATGCATCTTCTCTTGCCTTGCTCTTTATTTTATCCCAAGCACTTCCGCCTAACTGTGTTAATTTTGGTGCTTCTCCATGACCGGATATATATTTCTGTACGAAGTTCATCTGCTCTACAGGTATATAAAGTTTATCTCCTTTGGCATATTCCAATGTGATATAATCTTTTTCTTTACCATTGGACATTTTTCTTGTAAGTCCTAAATACTTTCCTATGCCATAATTAACATGAACAGCATAATCTCCGACATTCAAATCTACAAATGTTTCTATTAAGTTTTTATTAACTTTTGGGATCTTTCTTACCTTTTTTCTTTTTCTTCCAAATACTTCCCAATCTGCTATAAATATTGTTTTTATATCATCTTTTATGAATCCTGATGATGCCTGAGTTGTTATTATATAAAAATTATTTTCATTTTTTGAATAATCTTTTCTTATTTCTTCTTTTATATTAGTATCTTCAAGAATTATTTCTTTATTATCTTCATTAGTATTGTTTTCAGAATTTTCTAAATTATCATTATTGTTTATTTCTTTATATTCAGAATTTTTTTCTTCATTATTATTTTCTATTTCATTTTCAGTTATGATAGTAGGCGATAAATCCTGCATTATCTTATAAAATCTCAATGCCTGATCATGATGTCCTGTAGAGAGTATAATTAAATAATCTTTTTCTCTATATTCTTTAACATAATCAAGAAAATCTGTTAATCTAGATTTAAAAGAAACACCTTCTTCAAAATGAAATTTATATATATCTATGTCCGTTATGAAAGGTGATATATTTATTGACTTTTTTGCTATTTCAGAAAAATAATTATTATCAATATAAAGTTTATAAATATCTTCTATTATAGTAAACATATTATCTATATCATTAAAATTTTCTTTTATAGTATCTATAATAGTTATTAGCTTATTTTTTAATTTTAAAGCATCATCAATGAATATATATCCATAATCAAAATAATCAAATATAGTTTCTAGTTCGTTATAAAAAATAGGCAGTAAATTTTCACTTCCGGCGAAATACTTTCTTTTTGTTATATTGTCTTTTAGTTCATCTTCTATTTCATTATTATTTAAAAATTCATTTACCGCCGAATCACTGTAAATAGCTTCTCTAACGGGATAAATAATTATATTTTCTACGCTTTTGAAAGATCTTCCGTCCTCTATATTGAATAATCTTATACTTTCTATTTCCTCATCAAATAATTCTATTCTAATGGGATTATCATATTCTACAGAAAATACATCTACTATACTTCCTCTCACAGAAGCAGTGCCTTTTTCAGCAACTTCTCTCTCTATAACATATCCTAAATCATATAATGTTAATCTTAAATTATCCAAATCTAATTTATCGCCTACATTTAAATATATAGGCAATTTTTTCAAATCATTTCTATTTGGTAATTTTCTAGTTACAGCATTTATAGTTGTTATTATTATACATTTTTCTTTATTTATTAATTTATATAAAATATTTATTCTATCCTGTGCTATATCAGTGACAGGTGACATTTTGGTAAAAGGAACAGTATCATAATCAGGGAAATAATAATTAGGTATATTATAAAAATTTAAAGATTGGTTTAAAAGCATAGCATCGCTTTCATTTTCTTTGATTATTAAAATACTTTCTTCATTATTATTAAAAAGAGATGCAAAAAATAAAGAATCGCTTCCGCCTTTAAGTCCTGTTAAACTTTTGGCAGTTTTTATATCAAAATTTAAAAATTCTTCGCTTTTTGAAAATCTTTCTATTAAT